>NZ_JAMTCC010000013.1:0-125968 GCF_025370265.1 Shewanella septentrionalis
ATTGTGCAATAAGGGAAATATTTAAAGACTATGGCGTTAATCTATGCTCAGTTCACCGACTAGATTTTGCAACATGGCCGCTTTTATCTCGGCTGGCTGCAAATTTTTAGATAGTAAATAATGCAGTTTAGCTAAGGCTGCTTCTATAGTCATATCGGCGCCACTGATCACGCCAGCTTTAGCGAGCGCATTACCCGTGGCGTAGCCGCCCATATTCACCTTACCTTGGAAACACTGGGTAAGATTCACCAGCACTATGCCACGTTCATCCGCTTGCCTTAAGGTTTTGAGTAAGGCCGCATCCTGCGGCGCGTTACCCACACCAAATGTCAGTAGTATGAGGGCTTTAACCGGCTGCTGCAGAATGTTCTCAAAAATCTGGGTCGAGATCCCCGGATACAAGGTCACCACACCGACAGGCTGCGGACTGATATGCGCCACTTCCAATGGGATATCGTTGGCAACAGTGATTTTGCCTGCGCGCAGATTGATTTTAATCCCAGCTTCAAGCAGTAGCGGGAAGTTAGGCGAAGCAAAAGCATCGAAACCGTCGGCATGGGCCTTCGTCGAGCGATTGCCCCGAAAGAGTTTGTTATTGAAGAATAAACACACTTCTGCGACCGGATAATTGGCCGCAATATAGAGTGAATTTAATAAATTGGTTTGACCGTCTGAGCGCAGTTGGGCGAGGGGAATTTGTGAGCCCGTTACAATCACAGGTTTTGACAAACCTTGCAGCATAAATGACAGCGCTGAAGCCGTATACGCCATGGTATCTGTGCCGTGGAGGATCACAAAGCCATCGTATTTATCGTAATTAGCTTGTATGTCATCAGCGATCATCTGCCAATCAGTCGGCGCCATATTGGAAGAGTCGATAAGTGGGCAATATTCGTGGATAACGAATGTCGGCATTTCTTCATGGTAAAACTCGGGCATAGATTGCACGCACTGAGTCAGGAATCCCGCAACGGGGACGAAGCCGTTATCGGTTTTTTGCATACCTATGGTGCCGCCTGTATAGGCAACATAAATGGAGCGTTTAGTCATTCTTGTCGTTTTCTTAGCTTCAAGTGGCCGAATTATACGATTTAACTGACATAAACCCAATAAAAAAGCCCGGAGATCCGGGCTTTGTCTTTGTCATCATCTTGAAGTTGCGAGCTGCAACCTAGACGCTGGCAGATTTAGTTCATCATGTTGCAAGTATCGCAGTAGATGTAGACGTTATTTGGATCATCAAAAGAGGTTAACGTTTTCAAGCTGCTGGTCCATTGCGCTAGCATTTGCTCTAACATCGATGACTGGCTGAGTGAGGCGGGCAGGTAGCTCGATACTGAGGCAAACATCTGTTGCATTAAGCGTTGCTCGGGTGTCAGTTCTTGTTCGATAACGCGGGTATCAAATAGCGTCATATCAGCGAGTTTAGCGGCTTTAGCAATCGCCTCATCTAAATCACCCAGTTCATCGACTAAGCCAAGCTCAAGGGCTTTTTTACCACTCCACACTCGGCCTTGGGCAATCTTATCGACTTGTTCTATGGTCATCTTGCGTTCTTTAGCGACCAGCGAGATAAAGTCTAAATAGCCACGTTCAATATGACGTTGGATAATCGCTTCAACTTGCGGTGACAGCGTGCGCGTCACAGACAATCCCGCCCATTCCGACGTCGATACGCCATCGGTATGTACGCCTATACTGGCCAGAGAATCTTCGAAGGTGGTGATCATGCCGAAGATCCCAATCGAACCCGTGAGTGTGGTTGGCGTTGCGAAGATGTAGTCGGCACTGGCCGAAATCCAGTAACCGCCCGATGCGGCCAAACTGCCCATGCTGACGACAACAGGTTTGCCCGCTGCTTTAAGTGCCAGTAATTCTTGACGAATTTGCTCCGAGGCAAAGGCGCTACCGCCAGGGCTATCGACGCGCAGCACTAAGGCTTTAACGTGTTTATCGAAACGTGCCTTACGTAGCAGCTCGGCAGTGCTTTCGCCGCCAATTTGGCCAGCAGGTTGAGTGCCGTTCAGAATCGTACCGCTTGCGACAATAATGCCGACACTGTCTTGCTCAACAAAGCTTGGCAATGGCGTCACTAAGGTTAAATAATCATAAAAACTCACCTGCTTGAAACTGTCACCGCTGCTGGCTTTGCCCACGGTTTCTAGCATGGTTTGACGAAAATCTTCCGTGGTAGCTAAGCTATCAACCCATTTCATGTTGATGGCCATTGCCGCAGAGTCACCATTGGCTTTATCGAGCTCGGCCAAATAAGTGGTTGCATCGGGTACCAGTGAGTTAGGCTCAATATTGCGATTGCCTGCGACAGTCTGGGTGTAGCTTTGCCATACATCCGCTAAAAGCGCACTGCTGGCTTCGCGAGCGGCGTCGGACATATCGTCACGCATGTAGGGTTCAACCGCAGATTTAAAAGTCCCTACGCGGAAAATATGCGCTTTAACTTTGAGTTTATCTAAGGCCGATTTGAAGTACTGGTTGTACATACTCAGGCCATCAAGCGACACGCCGCCTTGGGGATTAAGGTAAATGGTGTCGGCAAAGCTGGCGAGGAAATATTGATTTTGCTCGTAGTAATTGCCGATGGCGACCACTTTTTTGCCGCTTTCTTTAAAGCGGTTAAGTGCATCTCCGATAGATTGCAGCTTGCTGATCCCGGCACGTTTCAAATCGGCTAGATCAAGTACTAGGGTACTAATCCTTTGATCTTGCGCGGCATTGTCAATTACATACAGCACATCGGCTAGCAGGATTTCCCCATCGGCGTTGGCATTTTGGCCTTGCTTGAATGCGGCTTCTAAGGGATCAACCTGTTGTTTCTGATCGACAATCGAGCCGGCCAGATTAAGCACCAGCGCCGAGTTGTCTTCTACTTGGATATCTTCGCTGCTGCCAATGGAGATGATAATGGCGGCTAAGATGCCAAAAAAGATCAGATTGAGGATCAGTTTACGCGTCACGTTGAGGGTGTGCCAAATAAACAAACATATTCTCTTGAAAAACGATGGGTTAGCGGACATCTGCCACTCCTTTATAAGTCCAATCTGCCCATGCTAACTGAAAATGGCGCTACAGGCTAAACACAATTGTAAAGGATTTTGACTGATGGCCTCGATCCAACGGTTGAGCTTAGATTTGACTCAAGGTATGCTGATTTAAATCACTTGTTTTAAAAGGATGTTTGAATGTCGTTTCCCCATTTATTAGAACCCTTAGATCTGGGATTTACCCAGCTCAAAAACCGCGTGCTTATGGGCTCAATGCACACAGGTTTGGAAGAAGAAAAGGGCGGATTTGAGAAACTGGCAGCGTTCTACAAAGAACGTGCTCTGGGCGGTGTAGGTTTGATTGTGACGGGAGGTATTTCCCCTAATCTTCGTGGCCGCCTTACGCCCCACGCTTGTCAGCTGAGTTTTCCTTGGCAAGTCGGTAAGCATCGCGTGGTCACGCAGGCTGTGCATGGGGCGGGCGGTAAGATCTGTATGCAAATTTTGCATGCGGGCCGCTACGGTTATCATCCTTTTTCCCAAGCACCGAGCAAGATTAAATCACCCATTACACCTTTTACGCCGTCTGCTATGTCTAGTCGCCAAGTACGCTCGACCATTAAGGATTATGCCAGCTCAGCCGCCCTTGCCAAGAAAGCTGGTTACGATGGCGTCGAGGTCATGGGCTCAGAAGGTTATTTGATCAATCAGTTTGTCAGTGCGCGCACCAACACCCGCACCGATGAATGGGGCGGCGCGTTTGAAAAGCGCGCGCAATTCCCAATTGAGATTGTTAACGCGATACGGGCAAAAGTCGGTAAAGACTTCATCATTATCTTCCGTTTATCTATGCTCGATCTAGTGGATAACGGCTCGACTTGGGATGAAGTGGTGCAGCTCGCCCAGTGGTTAGAGCAAGCTGGCGTGTCCATTTTGAATACCGGCATTGGTTGGCATGAAGCGCGTGTACCGACCATTGCGACAAGTGTGCCCCGCGGCGCCTTTGCGTGGGTGACTGAAAAACTCAAACAATCAGTTTCTGTGCCCTTAATTGCGACTAACCGCATTAACACCCCTGAGATTGGTGAGCAGATCATTGCCTCTGGTCAAGCTGACATGGTGTCGATGGCAAGGCCTTTTCTCGCCGATCCTGAGTTTGTCAATAAAGCCGCGGCGAACACACCAGAGCTGATTAACACTTGTATTGGCTGTAACCAAGCATGTCTTGACCATACTTTTTCACTCAAGCGCGCGACCTGCTTAGTGAATCCTCGCGCCTGTTATGAGACTGAAATCAACTTCTTACCCACAGCAAATAAAAAACGTATCGCTGTGATGGGCGCAGGTCCTGCGGGCATGGCATTTTCTGTTTATGCCGCCATGCGTGGCCATGATGTTGTCTTGTTTGAAACGAAATCCGAGGTGGGTGGACAGTTTAATCTCGCCCGTAAAATCCCAGGAAAGGAAGAGTTTAACGAGACTATCCGTTACTTCATCAATCAAATTAAGCTGCATAAGGTGGAGCTGAGATTAAACACTCGCCTCGATGCCAGCGTATTGGCGACCGAAAAATTTGATGAAGTAGTGATAGCGTCAGGTGTTGTGCCGCGTGATTTAGTCTTACCCGGCTTTGATGACCCACGGGTGGTCGATTATCAAAAAGTGCTCTCGGGTGAAGTGACTGTCGGTAATACAGTAGCCTTGATTGGTGCTGGCGGTATCGGATTTGATATGGCGCATTACTTATGTGAGCGCCAATCTAGCACCTTGGACCCAGATAAATGGCTGCAACAGTGGGGCATAGATAAAACTTACCAGCATGCGGGCGGCCTAACAGAACCACATTCCGACAATACCGATCATCGTAAGGTTTATTTACTGCAACGTAAAACGTCGAAGATGGGCAAGGGCTTAGGTAAAACCACCGGCTGGATCCACCGTCTTGTGCTTAAGCAACATGATGTGAAGATGAAAACAGGCGTGAGTTACGACAAGTTTGATGACGCGGGTTTACATATTCGCGTTGGCGAGCAAGCAGAAGTATTGCCAGTGGATAATGTTATCCTCTGCGCTGGCCAAGAATCGAATCGCACTTTGGTGGATGAGATGAGAGCGACAGGCATGCCAGTGCATTTAATTGGCGGTGTCGATGTCGCCGCAGAACTTGATGCTAAACGGGCGATTCGCCAAGGTGCCGAACTGGCGATGCGTTTATAGTCATTTTCAAAAGCCCATATAGCATCTAAAGCCTGAGTCTTAATCAGGCTTTTTTATTGCCTTTTCAACATAGTTGCCGCAAATACGCTAAGGTTTAAATGCTTAAATTAAGCACATAACTCGCCCATAACCCACGCAGAGGGAACCGCTATGCAGCTTAACACTGTCTTTAACGCTAAGATCACCATCAGCCTTATCACTTGCCTATTATGTGGATTAATGGTGAGTTTTTCGGCCCACAGTACTCCACCGTTTGACGAGCAGCGTGCTAAAAATGCCGGTGCCGATGAATACGGTATGAAGCACTATGTAATGGCTTTTTTAAAGCGGGGCCCTAATCGGGATAGAACACAGGCACAGGCCGAACAATTGCAAAGGGCGCATTTGGACAATATCACCCGCCTTGCCAATGAGGGCAAATTAGTGCTGGCGGGGCCCTTTTTACACGATGGCGAATTACGCGGTATTTATGTCTTTGACGTTACAACGGTTGAAGAGGCAAAAGCCTTAACGGAAACCGATCCTGCAATTCAAGCGGGCAGTCTAGTGCTGGAATTATTACCTTGGTATGGCAGTGCGGCGCTGACAGAGGTCAATGAGCTGCATAGTGTGATGGCGAAAAAAGACATTTAAACCGCTAGGCTCAATTAGCCCCTATCAGACTCAGAGGTTATTTTTCGCACACTTCGATGAATGTTGGCGAGACTTGCTGCTTTGAACCGTGGGATATAGCGCTCTGTGTTGGTGAATGGCCTTTGCGGCCCATGTGTTGTGACCCTTTGGCTGCATAGGTGACGACAGCTGCCCCTTCAGGTGATAGATCCAGCTCTAAATCTTCGGTTGGTACACAGCAGCAGGGCAAACATTCATCATGTTTGAGTTCGGCTAAGGGTTCGTTTAAGTAGCTGACTTTTCCGCTGATGACGCGTGTTTTGCAGGCACCGCAGAAACCATTGCGACATTCTGAGAAGATTTTGACTTTTTTGGCTTCGAGCGCTTGCAGCAAGGTGCCTTGTTGCTCGGTAAAGAGCAACACAGGTTGGCCTTGAAGGCGCACGATTGGCGCCTTCGCAAACAGGTTTTGTGGCCGTTTTTTCGATGTCACTGTTGTAATGCCATTTTTAACGTCACTGTTGAGCGTCTTAGAGATCGAAGTCGAGGAATTCATCGCCATCAACCGCTGAGTCGATTTGACCGACTAGGTATGAAGACACTTCCACTTCTTGAGGCGCGACTTGCACAGCATCGCTTTCTAACCAGTTTTTCATCCAAGGTAATGGATTGGTTATTTCAGGATAAGGTTGTGGCAGATTCACCGACTTCATCCGTTGGTTAGTAATAAATTCAACGTATTGGCAGAGTATCTGTTCATTCAAACCTATCATAGAGCCGTCTTTGAACAGGTATTTGGCCCATTCTTTTTCTTGCTCTGCGGCCTTGAAGAATAAATCAAAGGCTTCCTGTTGGCATTCTGCGGCAATTTCACCCATTTCTGGATCGTCTTTACCGCCTTGCATTATGCTTAAAATATGCTGAGTGCTGTTTAAGTGTAAGGCTTCATCACGGGCAATAAGGCGAATGATTTTCGCGTTACCTTCCATCAGTTTACGTTCAGCAAAGGCAAAGGAGCAGGCAAAGCTAACATAAAAACGAATCGCTTCTAGGGCGTTGACTGACATCATGCACAGGTACAAAGCTTTTTTCAGGGTGCGGGTGTTGACTATGACTTCTTTGCCATCGATAACATGGGTTCCTGCACCGAGTAAATGGAATATCTGAGTCAGTTGGATCAAGTGATCGTAGTAAGCGGCGATATCGGTCGCACGGCTTAAGATTTCTTTGTTCACGACGATATCGTCGAAGATCACTGAAGGATCGTTAACAATATTGCGAATGATGTGGGTGTATGAGCGCGAGTGAATCGTCTCAGAGAAAGACCAAGTCTCAATCCAGGTTTCTAATTCAGGCAGTGACACCAGCGGCAAAAAGGCCACATTGGGCGAGCGGCCTTGAATCGAGTCGAGTAGGGTTTGGTATTTCAGGTTCGAAATAAAGATGTGTTTTTCATGATCAGGCAATGCACCGTAGTCAATCTTATCGCGACTGACGTCTACTTCTTCCGGGCGCCAAAAGAAAGATAACTGCTTTTCTATCAGTTTTTCGAACACTTCATATTTTTGTTGATCGTAACGAGCCACGTTGACCGATTGACCTAAAAACATAGGTTCACGGGTGGCATCGTTGGGTGTTTGACAGAAGGTAGAGTAGGCCATGGTGCTATTTTCCAATGGATAGGGATCCACTCAATCGGGATCCCTATACTTTTTATTTGTAAGAGCCGCGTTAACGTTAAAGACTAGATTTTACACGCGCCGCCGGCGCAACCGTCGTCTTCTTTCTCTAAATTGGTGATGTCATCGTGTGAATCCGACGCACCATCGCGAGTGTTATGGTAGTAAAGCGTTTTCACACCTAACTTGTAAGCATTGAGCAAATCTTTCAGCAGGGTTTGCATCGGTACTTTACGGCCTTCAAAACGTGAAGGGTCGTAGTTAGTGTTAGCCGAAATCGCTTGGTCAACGAACTTCTGCATGATACCCACTAGCTGTAAGTAACCATCATTACTTGGCATTTTCCATAGCAATTCATAGCTATCTTTCAGCGTATCGAAATCAGGTACCACTTGTTTTAGCTGACCGTCTTTGCTCGATTTCACGCTGATAAGACCACGTGGTGGCTCGATACCATTGGTCGCATTGGAAATTTGCGACGAGGTTTCTGAAGGCATTAATGCCGACAGCGTCGAGTTACGTAGGCCATATTGCTTGATATCGCTACGCAGTGATTCCCAGTCTAAGTGCAATGGTTCAGCACAAATTTTATCTAGGTCACGTTTGTAGGTATCGATTGGCAAAATACCTTGAGAGTATGTGGTCTCGTGGAATAACGGACACGCACCTTGCTCTTTGGCCAAGTTCATTGAGGCTTTCAGTAAATAGAACTGAATCGCTTCGAAGGTTCTGTGGGTCAGATCGTTCGCGCTGCCATCGGAATACTTCATGCCATTTTTCGCTAAGTAGTTAGCGAAGTTAATTACGCCTATACCTAAGGTACGGCGATTCATCGAGGCAAGTTGTGCTGCCTTGATAGGATAATCTTGATAATCCAGCAGATTATCCAGTGCGCGTACCGCGAGGTCGGCTAATGGTTCAATATCAGATAATTCTTTGATTGAACCTAAGTTGAGTGCTGATAACGTACAAAGCGCGATTTCACCATTAGGATCATCGATGTTGTTCAATGGTTTTGTCGGCAGGGCGATTTCAAGACACAGGTTAGATTGTCTGATCGGCGCGACTTTAGAATCGAACGGGCTATGGGTGTTGCAGTGATCCACGTTCTGAATGTAGATACGGCCGGTTGAGGCGCGCTCTTGCATCATCAGTGAAAACAGCTCAACTGCCTTTATGGTTTTCTTACGAATACTGCTGTCTTGCTCGTATTGCAGATATAAACGTTCGAATTCGTTTTGATCTTCAAAGAACGCATCGTATAAACCAGGTACATCTGATGGGCTAAACAGGCTGATATTTTCGCCCTTGATCAGACGTTGATACATGACTTTGTTCAACTGCACACCGTAGTCTAAGTGACGGATACGGTTATCTTCAACGCCGCGGTTATTTTTCAATACCAGCAGAGATTCGACTTCTAAGTGCCAAATCGGGTAGAAGAGGGTCGCAGCACCACCACGCACGCCGCCTTGAGAGCAAGACTTAACTGCGGTTTGGAAATACTTATAGAAAGGTAAACAACCGGTGTGGAAGGCTTCACCACCACGGATTGGGCTACCTAAGGCGCGAATACGACCAGCGTTAATACCGATACCCGCACGTTGACTGACGTATTTCACAATCGATGAAGCTGTCGCGTTGATTGAATCTAAGCTGTCACCACATTCGATCAGTACACAAGAGCTGAACTGACGTGTTGGCGTGCGCACACCAGCCATGATTGGCGTTGGCAGCGAAATCTTAAAGGTCGATACCGCGTCATAGAAATCTTTAACGTATTTCAGGCGCGTTTCTTTTGGATAACGGGCAAACAAACAGGCCGCGACCAAAATGTAGAGGAACTGCGCGCTTTCGTAGATTTCGTGCGTCACACGGTTTTGAACTAAATATTTGCCTTCAAGCTGCTTTACCGCTGCGTAAGAGAAGTCCATATCGCGCCAATGGTCGATATAGGTATCCATCACGTCGAGTTCTTCGCGGCTGTAATCCTGCAGAATGTGCATGTCATACTTGCCAAGCTCAACTAACTTAGTCACGTGAGTATACAGTGCTGGCGGCTCGAATTGACCGAAGGCCTTCTTACGCAAATGAAACACCGCTAAACGGGCGGCGAGGAACTGATAGTCCGGTGATTCTGGAGAAATTAAATCCGCTGCCGCTTTGATAATGGTTTCATGGATGGCTTCGGTTGGGATGCCATCGAAAAACTGTAGGTGCGAGCGCAGTTCAACTTCAGAAACAGAAACGTTTTTTAATCCCTTGGCTGCCCAAGTAATTACGCGGTGTATTTTTTCGAGATCGATATTCTCACGATCGCCACAGCGTTTTGTGACTGTCATAGTGCTATTCATTTGGAGATAGGCCTTGGTTCTTATATCTATTTAGGTGAGCAAGTTCACCGTACGTATCCTTGTAAAACAATCAATAACCGTCCCTTAAATACAGCTGACTGGTTGAAAACGAGTCAATTAAGCGGCGAACTTCTAGTGTGTCTGATTGCTACCTATACACAAGATATGGTGTTTTAAATTATCTGGGATACAAGATAGTGAGGTTTGACCCTATTTGCAAGTCTGAATTCAGGGGACATCTTGTGGATAAGTTGAGGATAAGCCTTAGCGTTAGTAACGACTAACCTTGAAGCTCAATTTCAGGTTAGCGTGTCGCACTCATGGGGGATTTTTAGGCGATCTTTTCTTTAGATCGCGATAGCGCACAAGTGCCGATCTTTTATCCGCCGACCTTTCGCAGCCTGATTTTATTCGCAGGTAAAAAATCAGGCAAACATACATATGTGCGTCTGCATAGTCACTTTAGTAAAAGGTTTATCTTCGAGTGCAAAAGTGAAGTTTGTTAACCATTTTATGGGCGAGTTTTCAGGCGAATGCGTCGGCTAATGCCTGATGTAACTCAGTAGGGCTGGCAAAGTGTGCGTGAGCTGGCCACTGAGATGGCTTGTCGTTAACACCCAGATAACCCCATAGGGCAACGCCGCCTAACATGCCCGCCGCCCTAGCTGCCAACAAATCCCGCTCAGCATCCCCAAGATACAAAATGTGCTCAGGTGCGCAGTTCAGTTGCTGTGCGCCTAACAACATAGGTGCCGTGTGGGGTTTTGGGTGTTTGGTTGAATCGCCACTGATGATAACGGGCATACGTAAGTGTAAATTCAGTTTTCGCAATAAGGGACGGGTAAAGCGCGCAGGCTTGTTGGTGACGATCCCAAATGGCAGCTGCATTAACTCGAGCCAGTCGAGTAATGCTGCAATGCCTGTGAATAGCGCACAGTGATCGCCATTAATGCGCTGATAGTGGGCGAGCAGCCCTTGTTGAACTTGAGTACGAAGATCATCCGCCGCATTGGGTATCGCCGCATCGACTAAGGCAAAACTGCCGTGGGATGCGGCGTAGCGCATGGCCGCTAACGGCTGCGCGGCGATGCCGACGTCTTGAAGACTTAAATTAAGGGCCTGCACCAGATCCGGCGCGGTATCGGCTAAGGTGCCGTCGAGATCGAACAGTACGCCTTTGATCTGTGCCAGACTCATATCAATCAACCTTACGCGTCGCGATCATGTAATTTACATCAACCTTAGGCGTGTATTTGAAAATGCCCGTCAACGGGTTGTAGCTGATGCCTAATGCATCGGTACAGATAAGATCGGTATTGTCCACAAGCTCAATCAGCTCAGAAGGCTTAATGAATTTTTTATGCTCGTGGGTGCCAACTGGCAGCATCTTCAGTAAATATTCTGCGCCGAGAATCGTGTGAACGTAGGATTTAATGTTGCGGTTGATGGTGGAGAAAAACACAAAGCCACCGGGTTTGACCATGTCACAGCAAGCTTTGATCACAGATTGTGGATCGGGCACATGTTCCAGCATTTCCATGCAGGTCACAACATCGTAATAAGCTTGATGATCTTGGCTGTGGGCCTCGGCGGTATTTTTTACATAATTTATGCTTACGCCGGTTTCGAGGGCGTGAAGGCGGGCGACTTCGAGGGGCTCATCACCCATGTCGAGACCATCAACCTCGGCGCCGATGCGGGCCATGCTTTCAGATAAAATCCCGCCGCCGCAACCGACATCGAGCACTTTCTTGCCGAAAATACCGCCTGCGGTTTGATCGATATAGTTTAAGCGCAGCGGGTTTAATAGATGCAGCGGCTTAAATTCGCCGTTGAGATCCCACCACGTTTCGGCCATACGTTCAAACTTTGCGATTTCCTGTGGGTCCACATTGGTATTCTGATGCATGCTATTACCTGAAGTAGCGTTATTGTGCGGCCATTATAACGACTATGTTTGATAAACAAAGTGTTCGACTAAGCTAAGCCCTTGTGGTTGAGTGAATTTTCAGCAGTTTTCTGGCTTTATGTTAATTGTTGTGCTCTGTATCTATCTTTTACTTCATCCCTTTGACGATTTTTTCTCATCCTAAGCTGCGAATTCCAATGCTTGTTTATCGTTCAAACGACCAAATTGACAGTGTTTTCATCTATTAAGCCACCAGACTCTCAATTCGATAAGGATAGGTCTGGCGACATTAAATAACTGTGTTAGAATGCCAAATCACGTTTTTGGGCTAGGCAATGATACGGATTATACGTTGTCGGCTATTTTTCAGGGGAACGAGCAGTTTATGACTGATCTGGCATCATCTATTTCGCCAATTAATATCGAAGACGAACTAAAGAATTCGTACCTTGATTACGCCATGAGCGTTATCGTGGGACGTGCATTACCAGACGTGCGCGACGGCTTAAAGCCGGTTCATCGCCGCGTTCTGTTTGCCATGAGTGAATTGAAGAACGATTGGAACAAGCCTTACAAAAAATCTGCCCGTGTGGTCGGTGACGTCATCGGTAAATATCACCCCCATGGTGATTCTGCTGTTTATGACACTATCGTTCGTATGGCCCAGCCATTCTCACTGCGTTACACCTTAGTAGACGGCCAAGGTAACTTCGGTTCGGTCGACGGTGACTCAGCGGCGGCAATGCGTTATACCGAAATCCGTATGGATAAGTTAGCGCATCAATTACTCGCCGATCTTGAAAAAGAGACAGTGGATTTCGTCCCTAACTACGACGGCACTGAACAAATTCCCGCCGTACTACCCACACGCGTACCTAACCTGTTAATTAACGGTTCATCGGGTATTGCGGTCGGTATGGCAACCAACATCCCACCACACAACCTAACGGAAGTGGTGAAAGGCTGTTTGGCATTGATTGAAGAACCTTCACTGTCGATTGAACAGTTGATGGAATACATTCCAGGTCCGGATTTCCCAACGGCAGCAATTATCAACGGTCGCAAAGGCATTATTGATGCCTATAAAACTGGCCGTGGCCGCGCGATCATGCGTGCACTGGCAGATGTGGAAACCGAAGATAATGGCCGTGAGCGCATTATCGTCACTGAAATCCCGTATCAAGTGAACAAAGCCCGTTTAATCGAGAAGATTGCCGAGCTGGTTAAAGATAAAAAACTTGAAGGGATCAGCGGTCTACGCGACGAGTCTGATAAAGACGGTATGCGTATCGTTATCGAAATCAAGCGCGGTGAAGTGGGCGAGGTGGTATTAAACAACCTGTATGCTCAAACACAAATGCAGTGTTCTTTCGGGATTAACATGGTGGCTCTGACTAATGGTCAGCCTAAACTGTTTAACCTTAAAGAAATGCTCGAATGCTTTATTCTTCATCGCCGTGAAGTGGTAACGCGCCGTACCGTATTCGAACTGCGTAAAGCCCGTGAACGCGCCCATATTTTGGAAGCCTTAGCGGTTGCTCTGGCTAACATCGACCCGATTATTGCACTGATCAAAGCCTCACCCACGCCTGCGGATGCCAAAGTGAAATTGGTGGAGCAAGGTTGGGAATTAGGCCACGTTCAAGGCATGCTTGAAAAAGCGGGTGACGACGCCGCGCGTCCTGAGTGGTTAGAGCCACAATATGGCATCCGCGACGGTCAATACTTCCTGACTGAGCAACAAGCTCAGGCGATTCTGGAACTGCGTTTACACCGTTTAACTGGTCTTGAACACGATAAGATCATCGCCGAATACGAAGAACTGCTCGAATTTATTGCGGGGCTACTGTTTATTCTGCGTAGCCCTGAGCGTTTGATGGAAGTCATCAAGGAAGAGTTAGAACTCATTCTTGAAGAATACGGTGATGCACGCCGTACTGTGATCAATGCTAACGAAGTCGATATGAGTCTTGAAGATCTTATCAACGAAGAAGACGTTGTGGTCACACTGTCGCATTTAGGTTATGCCAAGTATCAACCGTTAACCGATTACCAAGCTCAGCGCCGTGGTGGTAAAGGAAAAGCGGCAACTAAGGTAAAAGACGAAGATTTCGTTGAAAAACTGTTAGTTGCCAATACCCATGACACCATTTTGTGCTTCTCTGACTTTGGTAAAATGTACTGGCTTAAAGTGTATCAATTGCCATTAGCGAGCCGTACGGCACGTGGTCGTCCAATTGTTAACTTGCTACCTTTGGCTGAAGGTGAACGCATTACGGCGATTCTGCCAGTACGTGAATACGCCGCTGATAAATACATCATCATGGCGACTTCACACGGTACTGTGAAGAAAACCGCTCTGACTGCTTATAGCAACCCACGTGCAAACGGTATTATCGCCGTTAACCTCAAAGACGGTGACCAACTGATCGGTGTCGATATCACGAACGGTGATGACGAAATCATGTTGTTCTCGAACGAAGGTAAAGTGGTTCGCTTTGGTGAGAAAGTCCGTGATTCTGAAACAGGCGAAGTGAAACTCGATCCAGAAACCGGTGAAGAAGTCTTGTCCTTACGTCCTATGGGCCGTACTGCAACGGGCGTTCGTGGTATCCGTTTAGAAGAAGGTCAAAAAGTCGTGTCGCTTATCGTACCTAAAGGTGATGGCGCGATTCTGACTGTGACTGAAAACGGTTACGGTAAACGGACGCAACTCTCTGAATACCCTGCGAAGAGCCGTGCGACTAAAGGTGTGGTTTCAATCAAGGTGAGCGAGCGTAACGGCGCAGTTGTTGGCGCAGTGCAAGTGGGTCTTAACGACGAACTGATGCTCATCAGTGATAAAGGCACCTTAGTGCGTACACCAGCGGGCGGCGTGTCTATCATTGGCCGTAACACCCAAGGTGTGACGATTATCCGCACCGCGGGCGACGAGAAAGTGGTTGGCCTGCAACGTATCGACGAAATCCAAACTGATGAAGATGAAGTCGAGCTGGATGAAAACGGTTTACCGATTGTTCCTGTCATTATCGAAGGCGAATTAGCCGACGAGGCGCTTGAAGAAGCGCTGGATGACGAAGAAGAGTTGGACGAAGATGAAGACGAGCTTGCTGATGATGAGCAAGACGAAGAGTAATTAAGTGTCATATTAATGAGCGTCCAATTGGACGCTCGTTTTTTTAATGGCATTGATTGTTGGTAGCATTGTTCGTTTTAGAATGGTTTCGTTTTATCAATACATACATCATGGTTGGGATTAAGGAGAGTGTCAGTGAGCGCGATTTATAATTTCTGTGCTGGACCTGCAATGTTACCCGCAGCGGTAATGAAAAAAGCACAACAGGAATTACTTGATTGGAATGGCCAAGGCGTTTCCGTGATGGAAATCAGCCACCGAAGTAAAGAGTTCATCGCGCTGACCGAGCAAGCCGAGTCCGATTTACGTGAACTGATGCAGATCCCTGCAAATTACCATGTGCTATTTATGCACGGCGGTGGTCGCGGACAGTTCTCTGCTGTCGTGAATAATTTTCTCGGCGAGCAGGGTAAAGCCCTGTATTTAGTCAGTGGCCAATGGTCATCTGCCGCGTTAGCAGAAGCGCAGAAACTAGCGGGTGAAGCACAGATTGATAGTCTGAACATTGTTGAAAAACACAACGGACTCAATGCCGTTGTCCTACCTGACTTACATAAAATCGATGCCGATTATCGCTATGTTCACTACTGTCCCAATGAGACAGTAGATGGTATCGAAATTTTTGACGAATTAGACTCACCATGGCCGATTGTTGCCGATTTATCGTCAACAATCATGTCCCGTGAGATCGACGTCAGCCGCTACGGCTTGATTTACGCCGGTGCGCAAAAGAACATAGGCCCATCGGGTCTGTCGATAGTGATAGTACGCGATGACATGTTAAAACTGCCGAGTTTACCGCAGTCGTCCATCATGGACTATCGTCTAGCCGTCGAGCATGATTCTATGTTCAACACGCCACCAACCTTTGCTTGGTACCTTGCCGCTGAAGTCTTTGCTTGGCTGAAATCGACTGGCGGTATTTCGAGTATTGCGAAAATTAATCAACAAAAAGCGCAGATGTTGTATCAATGCATTGATGGTAATGCTTTCTACCGTAATGGTGTTGTTGCAGCGAACCGCTCACAAATGAACGTGACCTTCCAGTTAGTCAACGAAGCGCTCGATGGTGAGTTCTTAAAGCAAGCCCAAATAGCTGGACTCGTTGCCTTAAAGGGCCATCGTATCGTAGGTGGCATGCGTGCTAGCCTTTACAATGCGATGCCACTCGATGGCATAGTTGCCTTGGTCAAGTTTATGAACGAGTTTGCGGCTAAACATAGCTAGGCTTAGCTATATAGTCACTCTCTAGCTTGCGGCGCTTAGCGCCTAGGTTTTGCTGCCTGCACATAAACGTTATGCTTATTGAATGTTTATCATCAGCTAGCCATTCCAAGTTAGCTATCCAAAGTTAGATATCCCAAAAGCGAATGCTCAAATGCATTCGCTTTTTTGTTGGCTGTAATTTATCGATTATTGGCGTTAAGCAAGATGACCTTGGGAAGAACCTTATATTAAAGATAACTTGGATTAGACATGGCTTGAATTAGAGAGAGCAGTGAGCAAGCCTGTGAGCTGGCGCGCATTACTGGGGAATATTCTCAGCAATATGTTTGGTCAGTTGCATGCTATTGTTTATCATGCTTAAAAGTACGCGTTTGAGTGTGCATAGAAGATAAATCAATAGGATGTCACAGATGGATTTGGCCAAGCTTTCGCGCATTAGTATGAAGCATTTGATCACTTTACATGTGATGCTCGATACCCTGAGCGTAACCGCCAGCGCCGAACGTTTATGTCTTAGCCCCTCATCCGTCAGTAAAACCTTAAGCCAGCTTAGGGACAGTTTAAACGATGAACTGTTCTATCGTAACGGCAACTCACTGGTAGCAACGCCATTGGCAAAACGATTAGGGCCAAGCGTGCAGCAAATGATCAATGATATGAATCAGATCATGAGTCAGGATGCGTTTAATCCTGCCCATTTTGAGGGGCGTTTCTCGCTTGCGATGCGCGAAAGTACCTTTGAGCTACTGGCCGCTAAACTCAGCGCCCATATTTTGAGTTTGGCGCCCCATATTCATCTCGATATTTATAGCAAAGACAATATTGGTTTTGATGGACTCATCAAAGGCTCGTTAGATTTTGTGTTGTTACCCCATGATCTGAGTCAACCTAATCCTCTTCAAGACGATCTGGTGTGGGAAACCTTATTCAGCGATGAAATGGTCTGCCTGATGAATTCATCCCATCCCTTGGCAAAGCAGCGACACATCAGCTTTGATGATTACCTACGTTTTAGCCATATCGGCATTACGGACACAGATCTGAGCACGCCATATTTTGATATTTTACTCGCCCAGCAATCTAAAAAACGCGCCGTGCCCATTTCGGTCCCAGACTTTGGCAGTGCGGCGTTAATGTGCCATCACAGTGAGTTGCTCTTTACCTGCTCGCGCCGCTGGGCATCCATCGCTAGCCAAGCCAAAGGCTTAACGATTAAATCTTTACCCATAGAATATGGCAAAGTGGCTTATAGCCTCGTTTGGCATAAACAAAGCATGAAAGATCCCGCACTGCGCTGGCTTTATGAGCAAATTTTGCTTTGCAGTCGTTAAAGGTAGATGGACGGTAACACGAGATTGGTTACGCCTCGCTTTGCAAGCGTTGCGGCTAAGCGTTCAATATCGGCTTGTTTACAGCTTGGCCAATTGAGTGCTTCATCGACAACACCATGGTGGTGAAAGGCATTTAACTTAACTCGCGTATCTGGGCCTAGCAGAAGTAAATAGGTCGCTAGTGCGTCTATTTCTTCCTCGTAATCCGTGATGCTCGGAATGTGCAGCAATCTCACCTCATACAGTTTTTGCTGTTTAGCTAATAGCTGAATGGATTTGAATACCGCATGGTTATCTCGCCCGGTAATATACCTATGGGTATCTTGCTGCCATGCTTTAAGATCCACCATAGCGCCATCTAAAAACGGCAGTAGTTTATGCCAACCCGTTAGACTCAAACTGCCATTGGTGTCGAGCATACAACTCAAGTGTGATAACGGCTTTGAGGCCTTAATAGCTTGAAACAGCGCAATAATAAATGGCAGTTGCAGACTCGCTTCGCCGCCACTCACGGTAATACCATTAATAAAGTGACGCTGACTATGGAGAATCGTCAGTATCGCCTCAACGGTGTAATGCGTGACCTTAGGGCTCGCTTGTTTCGGGCACACGGCAAGACAGGTATCGCATTGGCTACAACGCTCATTATCCCAGCGAATGCGAGGCTTGTTATTGAGGTTTATCAAAGTCAGTGCCTTGTCAGGACAGGTGGCAATGCAATCGCCACAGGCATCGCATAAACCTATGGTATGTGGGTTATGGCAGTTTTTGCATTGATAGTTGCAGCCCTGCAGGAATAACACTAGCCTGCTACCAGGCCCGTCGACGCAAGAAAAGGGCAACAGCTGACTGACTATTGCCTGTTTATTTATGGCTGGCTTATTTAACGACACAGGGGGAATGCTCATGGGCTATAACGCGTGCTTGTCGTTGCAATATTCCCGTATTGACCGCAGCTTCTGCGGCTAAGCCTGTGGTATTGAGACGCGAGCCGCACTGTTTAAACGCTTCAATATCTGAGCGTTTTACCATATAGCCAGTCACGCGCATTAAATCGTTAGAGGCGACATTGGCGGTAAACTCCCTAAAACCTAACTCAAGCGCGGCTTTACACAGTTGCAACATGGCTTGAGGATTGGATTTTACGGTTTCATCGATAGTCAAAATATCGCTAATTCCCGCCGTATAATATTGATGATGTTGTGCTAGGGCTTGAATATGGGCGATGGGATTGGGTTCTGTGCCATAGGGGATGCGAACGCCTGGGGTCACGTCTTTATCGATACTGATGCCGCCCTGTGAATGCAGCAGTGCTCGCCCATGGTAACCATGCGCGACGGGTGTGGATTTCACTATGGCATCGAGCGTGGCAGAAATACGATAGCCCAGCTGATTTGCATCCGTTTCATGGCCATATCTAGCGTGTTTAGCTTGCTTAACTTCTCCACTGGCTGTTAATGATTGCAGAATATTCACCGCTTCCGCCATGCCGTAAATGCCAAACATAGGCGCAAAACGCGACTCATCAATCAATTGCTCTTTAACTAAAAAACTGTCAAAGAAGTGTGATTCTTGATGCAAAAATGCCGAGCGTGCCTCGATAAGTTCAAAGGTGAGTGAGCAGTAATTTGGCAATACAGTATCAAAAAAATCGTTTATAGAATTGGCCTTTAACGCAACTTCTTTAAGATTGAGCCGAACCAAGGTATTGGCGCCGCCCGCTAACGGCAAGGCATTGTAGCAACTGACAATCCCAAAACCGTGCTCATCAAACACACTGGCATGCAGAGGATAATTGGCGATATGCGGCTTACTGCAGTGACAAATATTGGTGGTCGCAAGCAGCAACAAATCATCCGGCGTGACGGCGGGGTTGTACATAAAGGTCAAATTGGGGGCAACTTGTTTTAACTCGGCATCAATGCGCAGTAGGGTGCGGCAAACTAGGTTGTCTGTCGGGCCAATATTGACGTGCATAAAGGCGTCGGGCAGGGTTCTGTCGAGCATGATCCAGAACAGTTTAAGTTTACGATAAAGGACTTCCGCATCCATTCCCTCGATGAAAGGCATTAATATGTCATCCAGCTGACCTAAATACACGGGGATATTGGTCACCGATGGCACGTGGTGATAAAGGATGGTTAAAGCATTGAGGGCTTCATCTAAATCCTGCGCAGGTGAAAGCTCTAAATATTCTGAACCTTGCTTTAGATAGCGGGCATAATCTGGCAACACATAGCGTGGTTTAAATGGCGCATGGCCTTCAAACATGTCGCAAATAATACCATCATTCATCGCCGCTTTTACCTCAGTCGATATCGGCATGTAGGGCAAGCTCGCCTCTGCCTCCAACGCTAAATAGTTGGATTTTTGCTTAGGTGAAAGCTGCGGGTTGGTGACGATTTGCACTAATTTATCTTGTAATAACATGGCAGAATAACCACAAGTTCTATGATGACCACTAATCTACTGGGGAGGTCTGGCTTTAAAAAGTGAAAATAGCCGCAGCCCTGATTGATGAAATGGAAATCCGCCGACCGAGGTCACAACTTGAGATTTATTGCATTAAACGACTGTTTTTTAAACGCGAGAAAGTAGTTTTTACCATTGAAAATAAAAGTTTGAACAGTAAGATCTAGCGTTGCTTGATAAGGTTTTGGGGATTCAGAACTGAAGGGAGGTTTGTTAGCTCTGATTGCAGTGTGATAATTGCAAAGCTTTAAGCTTGTAAGGGGGAAATTAACTCTACTGCATCCTGAATCGAAGCAATACAGCAGAGTAAGCTGTGCAGATAAACTCAGTCGTGCTTAAAGCACTTTAGCGATCGATTGGGCTAAGTAATCGACGTTATCTTCACTGATCCCAGCAATACTGATGCGGCTTGAACCCACCATATAAATACTGAATTCTTTTTGCAGGCGCGCCACTTGCTCTGGATCCACCCCAAGGAAGGAGAACATGCCTTTTTGGCGGGCGATAAAGCTAAAGTCACGGTCTACGCCATTGGCTTTAAGTTTATCCACTAAAATGGCGCGGTTGCCGTTAATGCGATCACGCATCACTTTCAGCTCATCTCGCCATTCTCGGGTCAATTCTGCCGATCCTAAAATCGTCTCAACAATCGCGGCACCGTGGGCAGGTGGCATAGAGTAGAGGCAGCGAACCACATAAAGCAGCACTGATTGCGCTACATTGGCGGTATTGGCATCTTTAGCAATCACAGAACACGAACCGATACGTTCACGGTATAAACCGAAGTTTTTCGAGCATGAGCTGCAAAGGATCATATTATCGACTGCTGCCGCCATTTGACGCACGCCGTAGGCATCAATATCAACGCCATCACCAAAGCCTTGGTATGCCATGTCAATCAGTGGGGTAAAGCCTTGCTCTTTTGTCAGGGCAACCACTTTATCCCATTGCGCTGTGGTTAAATCCATTCCGCTCGGATTATGGCAACAGGCGTGGAATAACACCACATCGTCAGGACTCACTTGCGATAGTGCAGCAAGCATCTCATCAAATTTCAATGATTTACTATCGTAGTCATAATAAGGATAGGTTTTAACGGTAATACCAGCCGCTTCGAACAAACCGATGTGGTTTGCCCAAGTTGGGTCGCTTACCCATAACACCGCATTCGGGTTGCAGCGTTTGATAAAGTCGCCGGCCACGCGCAGTGCACCAGTACCACCGGGTGTCGATACAGTGCGGATACGGTTAGCTATGATGGCACTGTGACCAGCACCAAAGGCGAGTTCAGTCATCAAGGTGTTGAATTGTGGCGAGCCGGTTGGACCGATATACACTTTAGTGGTTTCGGTATCGAGACGGAATTTCTCGGCTTTTTTCACGCAGCTCAGGATCGGGGTCACGCCTGTAGGGTCTTTATAAACGCCCACACCTAAATCAACTTTTTGTGGGTGGGTGTCTTCGCGGTACTGAGTCAACAAGCCAAGGATGGGATCTGCTGGCATTGCGATGAGTGAGTTAAACATAGCTCCATCTACCTTTCTGGTTATAGTGCAAACGTGATTGTTTGTATCAGATATGCGTTATTTATCGTTTGGGGCTTAGAATAGCGCGGAAAGGTAACGTATTTAAAGTGAAAACTGTGATTACACGCCAGTTATCTTGGCAAAAAAGTCTGCCAAAAATACGATTAAATCCTAAATTAACCGCTTAAATTTTGCGTTTTTGTTATTTTTACACTGAACTCAGTAAATAATCTGACCAAAATGCCATTTTTCTCGAAAAAACGGTTGAATCCTTAGCGACAATCGGTAATTTTATAACGACGAAGCACCAACAAGGCCCCAATCTCCTTTTATTTGTAATCTTAACTTGACGCTGTGTAGCGTGAAGTTGCCATTTTGCGTATTCAGTCCGCGTGATCGTGATGATGACGCCCTATAGAGAAAGAAGATTTATTCATGAAGCAATTACGTCTTGAACCTGTTGTGCAAGTCCGCGGTGAGATCAATATTCCGGGCTCAAAAAGTATTTCAAATCGTGCCTTATTATTGGCCACCTTAGCCCAAGGCACGACCACGCTTACCAATCTGCTCGACTCAGATGATATTCGCCACATGCTGGCCTCCCTCAAGCAGTTAGGGGTGAACTATCGTTTATCTCAAAACAATACTGTGTGTGAACTTGATGGCTTAGGCGGTGTGATTTCCTCAGAATCTGCGCAGGAATTGTTTTTAGGCAATGCGGGCACGGCAATGCGCCCCTTGTGCGCCGCCTTAACTCTTGGCCAAGGCGAATTTACCCTCACGGGCGAACCGCGTATGGAAGAGCGCCCGATTGGCGACTTAGTCGATGCCTTAAGGCAACTCGGTGCCAATGTCGTTTATCTTAAAAATGACGGTTTCCCCCCGCTGACGATTAATGCGACGGGTCTTAGTGGCGGCGATGTTGAAATTGCGGGCGATTTATCGAGCCAATTTTTAACAGCCCTATTGATGGTGGCGCCGCTTGCAAAGGGCAGCGTAAATATCCATGTCAAAGGCGAGTTAGTTTCTAAGCCGTATATCGATATTACGTTGGCCCTGATGGCGCAATTTGGCGTAACTGTCATCAACCATGACTATGCCCGTTTTGAGATTGTTGCAGGCCAGCGTTATGTATCACCGGGTAAAGTGCTGGTCGAAGGTGATGCGTCATCGGCATCGTATTTCCTCGCCGCAGGGGCGATTAAGGGCGGTGAAGTCAAAGTCACCGGTGTGGGCCGTTTAAGTATTCAAGGCGATGTGAAATTTGCCGATGTGCTTGAAAAAATGGGTGCTGATATCGAGTGGGGTGATGACTATATTATTGCCCGTGGCTCTCAATTAACGGCCGTTGATTTAGACATGAACCACATTCCCGATGCGGCTATGACCATTGCTACCGCAGCGTTATTTGCTAAAGGCACGACCGTTATTCGTAATATCTATAACTGGCGCATTAAAGAGACCGACCGCTTAGCGGCCATGGCGACGGAATTACGTAAAGTAGGCGCTGAAGTGGAAGAGGGCAACGATTACATTAAAATCACCCCGCCTGCGGTGATTAACACCGCAGAAATTGATACCTACAATGATCATCGTATGGCCATGTGTTTTTCGATGCTGGCATTTGCCGATTGCGGTATTACTATCAATGATCCTGATTGCACTTCTAAAACATTCCCCGACTACTTTAAGCAGTTTGCGAGTCTGCAAGGCTAAGTCCGTTTGTTTCGTTATTGTAACAACAAGCGATGTCAAGAATAGTCAGCCGTATTTGCGCGGCTGCTAATCTTCATAAAAAATCCACGGATTTTGTTTGTCTTTTGTTGTACAATGCTGCGCGCTCATTTTCGGGGGCTCACTTGATGAACTCACGGATGATGGTTATTTTTTGCGGAGGAATGTATGTCTGAACGGGCTCCTGTAGTCACAATCGACGGCCCAAGTGGTGCTGGCAAAGGTACAATTAGTCAATTATTGGCTCAGCATCTAGGTTGGCAACTACTTGATAGTGGTGCTATTTACCGAGTTCTTGCGCTCGCAGCAATTCATCATAACGTTGAACTGGAAAATGAAGAATCTATCACGCTGTTAGCGGCACATCTCGATGTGAAGTTTTTAACAGGCAATGATACCGATCCTGTTCAAGTGATATTGGAAGGTGAAGACGTCACCACTGACATTCGCACTCAAGAGTGCTCGAATGCCGCTTCAAAAGTCGCCGCGTTTCCACGGGTGAGAGAAGCCTTATTACGTCGTCAACGGGCCTTTAAAACGGCGCCAGGATTAATTGCCGATGGTCGCGACATGGGAACTGTGGTTTTCCCAAGTGCGCCGGCAAAATTATATTTAACCGCCTCAGCTGAAGAGCGTGCCCAAAGACGCTATAATCAGTTGCAGGACAAGGGCTTCGATGTTAATATCGAGCGCCTTTTAAGTGAAATTATCGAACGTGATGACCGCGATATGAATCGTCCGGTGGCTCCTTTAGTCCCCGCCGAGGACGCGCTCATTATCGATACAAGCGGAAAGGGTATTGATGAAGTGTTAGCGCTTGCGCTTAACTTTATCAACCAAAAATTATCCGACACTAACTAAGTTAGCCCACCGGATAGGTATTCGTATTAAGGATGATACGGATAATTTGACTGACTCCACGTCTAGGACGGACAGTGGTTTAATAAAGAAAGTAACCTAAACATGACTGAATCTTTTGCTGATCTATTTGAACAATCCCTTCAAACTCTGGAATTCCGTCCAGGTTCTATCGTTCGTGGTACTGTTGTATCAATCAAAAACGGTATGGTACTGGTTGACGCGGGTCTGAAGTCTGAAAGCCCAATCCCAGCTGAACAATTCAAAAACGCTCAAGGTGTTTTAGAAATCGCTGTTGGTGATGAAGTTGACGTAGCTCTTGACTCTGTTGAAGACGGCTTCGGTGAGACTCAACTGTCTCGCGAAAAAGCGAAACGTCATGAAGCTTGGATCGTTCTGGAAAAAGCTTATGAAGATGCTGAAACTGTAATCGGTATCATCAATGGTAAAGTTAAAGGCGGTTTCACTGTTGAATTAAACGGTATCCGTGCCTTCTTACCAGGTTCTCTAGTTGACGTGCGCCCAGTTCGCGACACCGCTCACTTAGAGTACAAAGAATTAGAATTCAAAGTTATCAAGCTAGACCAGAAGCGTAACAACGTTGTTGTTTCTCGTCGTGCAGTTATCGAATCAGAAAGCAGCGCTGAGCGTGATGCACTGTTAGAAAACCTGCAAGAAGGTCAAGCAGTTAAGGGTATCGTTAAGAACCTGACTGACTACGGTGCATTCGTAGATTTAGGTGGTGTTGACGGTCTGCTACATATCACAGATATGGCGTGGAAACGTGTTAAACATCCATCAGAAATCGTCAATGTTGGCGATGAAATCAACGTTAAAGTACTGAAGTACGATCGTGAGCGCACTCGTGTGTCTCTAGGTCTGAAACAACTTGGCGAAGATCCATGGTTAGAAATCAGCAAACGCTACCCAGAAAACACACGTTTAACTGGTCGCGTTACTAACCTAACTGACTACGGTTGCTTCGTAGAAATCGAAGAAGGCGTTGAAGGTCTGGTTCACGTTTCTGAAATGGATTGGACTAACAAGAACATTCACCCATCTAAAGTTGTTAACTTAGGTGATGAAGTTGAAGTTCTGGTTCTGGACATCGATGAAGAGCGTCGTCGTATTTCTCTTGGTCTGAAACAATGTAAGACCAATCCATGGGATGACTTCGCAACTCGTTACAACAAAGGCGACAAGGTTTCTGGTAAGATCAAGTCAATCACTGACTTCGGTATCTTTATCGGTCTTGACGGCGGTATCGATGGTCTAGTTCACCTGTCTGACATTTCTTGGAACGGTACTGGCGAAGACGCAGTTTCTGAATACAAGAAAGGCGATGAAATCCATGCAGTGGTTCTGTCTGTAGATCCAGAGCGTGAGCGCATCAGCTTAGGTGTTAAGCAAACTGAAGATGATCCATTCAACGCATACTTGGCTGACAAGAAGAAAGGTACTATCGTAAACGGTACTGTTTCTGCTGTTGATGCTAAAGGTGTGACTGTTGAACTGGCTGACACTGTTGAAGGTTACATCCGTGTAGCTGACATTTCACGTGAGCGTATCGAAGATGCATCTACTGTCTATAATGTAGGTGATGCAATCGAAGCTAAGTTCATGGGTGTTGACCGTAAGAACCGCTCTATCAGCCTGTCAATCAAAGCGAAAGACGAAGCTGAAGAGAAAGAAGTAATGGCGACTCTGAACAAACAAGATGACGCTGTTATTAGCAATGCAATGGCTGAAGCGTTTAAAGCAGCTCGTAAATAATCGCCTGTTGTTTGGGGAGACTTCTCTCCCCATTAGGCGACTGTGTTTGGCTTGATAATAGGGGATAGCTAGGATGACGAAATCTGAACTTATCGAAAAACTCGCCACCAGGCAGTCGCAGCTGTCGGCGAAAGAGGTTGAAGGCGCAATCAAAGAAATGTTGGAGCAAATGGCAACAACATTAGAAAGCGGTGATCGTATTGAGATCCGTGGCTTTGGTAGTTTCTCGCTTCACTATCGTGCACCGCGGACTGGCCGTAATCCAAAGACTGGTTCATCAGTCGATTTGGAAGGTAAATACGTCCCGCACTTTAAGCCAGGCAAAGAACTGCGCGAGCGTGTTGACGCCGTTAATGTGTGATTGACCGCATAGTAAAAAGCCTCCGTTAGGAGGCTTTTTTGTATCTATTGCAAGGCAATGCTGGTCAGCTCAGTGAATTTCTTGGATAATCATTAAATTGAAACGCGTTTAGGGAGTGCAGCGTGAAATCATTTGTAGCAACTGTGCTTGTGGCACTGTTATTTATTCTGGCGTTGATCTTTGGCGCGCGTAACGAACAAGTGGTGACCATCAGCTACTTTGTCGCACAGGGTGAATATCGTTTACCTGTTGTGCTAGCGATCGTCTTTTTTGCTGGTTTCATCTTGAGCTGGTTAGTTGCAAGCTACTATATCGTGCGCTTGAAATTGAGCTTAGCGACAACGAGAAAGAAACTAAACCAAGTGATGGCTAAAGCCCCTCAGGATGTAGACGCCTAATATGCTTGAGATACTCTTTCTGTTGCTTCCCATTGCTGCCGCCTACGGTTGGTATATGGGGCGACGGAGCATAAGGCAGAATCAAAGCAATCAACGTAAACAATTGAGCCGGGACTATTTTACTGGCCTCAATTTCTTACTGTCGAACGAATCGGATAAAGCGGTTGATTTGTTTATCAGTATGCTAGATGTTGACGATGAAACCATAGATACCCATCTGTCACTTGGTTCGCTGTTCCGCAAGCGAGGCGAGGTCGACCG
The DNA here is from genome assembly GCF_025370265.1 of Shewanella septentrionalis. Taxonomy (NCBI): domain Bacteria; kingdom Pseudomonadati; phylum Pseudomonadota; class Gammaproteobacteria; order Alteromonadales; family Shewanellaceae; genus Shewanella; species Shewanella septentrionalis. The sequence continues at coordinate 26,851 of NZ_JAMTCC010000013.1, forward strand.
CTCCATTCGTATCCATCAGAATTTAATTGCCCGTCCAAACCTAGCCAATGAGCAGCGCGACATCGCTATGATGGAGCTGGGTAAAGATTATCTGGCCGCGGGTTTTTACGACAGGGCCGAAGAAATTTTTATCAACTTGGTTAGCCAAGATGATCACAGCGAAGAATCTGAAACTCAGCTGATTGCTATCTATCAAGTGATTAAAGAGTGGCAAAAAGCCATTGATATCACTAAGCGTTTGAGTCGTAAACGTCAGCAAGTCTTAAAGCCGTTAACGGCGCATTTCTATTGCCAGTTAGCCGATGAAGCCAGCGACGATGCACAGAAGATTAAACTGCTGCAACAAGCGCTAAAGCAAGATCCGCAATGCGGACGTGCGTTATTGACCTTGGCGAAAAAATTCCTCGATATTCAAGATTATGCCCAGTGCAAGCAAATGCTGCTGCAACTGAAAAAAGCCGATATCGAGCTTTTTGCCGATGCAATCCCCACGGCCAAACAAGTTTATCGCGACACGCAAGACAAAGAAGGCTTCCAAGAGTTACTGGCGGGCGCCATGGCCGACGGTGCCGGTGCATCTGTGGTTGTTGCCTTAGCGCAGCACATGATAAGTCTGGATGAGATTAAAGCGGCAGAGACCATGGTGCTCGATGCCCTATATCGCCATCCGACCATGAAAGGTTTTCAGCACTTGATGCAAATGCATTTGCGTCAAGCAGAGGAAGGGCAAGCCAAGCAAAGTTTAACTATGCTAGAGCAGCTCGTTGAGCAACAAATTAAATTCCGTCCAAGCTACCGTTGTAAAGAGTGTGGTTTCCCTTCCCATGCACTTTACTGGCATTGTCCTTCCTGTAAAAACTGGGGCAGTATCAAGCGGATCAGAGGCTTAGACGGCGAGTAAATAAGATAATATCTATAGTTAGTGTAACTCTGTTGGAGAGATGATGACGACTAAACCTATCCTCGTAGCGCTTGATTACGATAACAAAAACCACGCTTTACAACTGATAGAAAAACTCGATCCCAACATGTGTCGCCTTAAAGTCGGCAAAGAAATGTTTACCCTGTTTGGCCCGCAACTGGTGAAAGATATCCATGATCGTGGCTTTGATTTGTTCCTCGATTTGAAATTTCACGATATTCCCAATACTGTCGCCAAAGCCGTGGCCGCTGCCGCAGAGCTGGGTGTATGGATGACGAACGTGCATGCCAGTGGTGGTTTAGCCATGATGGAAGCGGCCAAAAAGGCCTTGCTGCCATACGGCGACAAAGCGCCTATGCTGATCGCTGTGACGGTATTAACCTCCATGAGTGATGATGATCTTAAATTACTCGGCATCAATGTGCCTGCGTTTGAGCATGTGCAACGTTTAGCTAAGCTGACGCAGCAAGCAGGACTCGACGGCGTGGTGTGTTCAGCCCAAGAAGCAACAGCGTTAAAATCACTGTTAGGTAAGGACTTCAAACTCGTGACGCCGGGGATCCGCCCAGTTGGTAGTGATGCTGGCGATCAACACCGCGTGATGACGCCGCCTCAAGCGATAGCAGCGGGCTCAGATTACCTAGTGATAGGCCGTCCGATCACCAAAGCCGCCGATCCATTAGCGGCATTGCAAGCGATTCACCAATCATTGGCATAGACGTTTCAATAGTCGTCTCAATCGCGGTTTGACCGTCGTTTGAATAAAAAAGGCTTGAAATCGCTCGTTAGTAACCTTGATATGATGGATAAAAATTGAAATAGTATCTTGAATGACAACATAAAATAATTAATCACACCCTGAGTGCATATCTCACAGTTCACGGAGAACGCCCATGTTTAATGCTACGATGTTTAACTATCAAGGTAAGAATGTTGTCGTTGTCGGTGGCACCAGTGGGATAAATCTCGCCATTGCAATTGCGTTCGCGCAGGCTGGCGCCAATGTCGCAGTCGCGAGTCGCAGCCAAGATAAAGTTGATGCCGCGGTATTGCAGCTGCAACAGGCCAATCCTGACGGTATTCATTTAGGTGTGAGTTTTGATGTGCGCGATCTTAGCGCCCTTGAAGTCGGTTTTGATAAAGTCGCTTCTGAGTTTGGTTTTATCGATGTGCTGGTTAGCGGCGCGGCGGGTAATTTCCCCGCCAGCGCCGCAAAGCTTTCGGCCAATGGTTTTAAGTCGGTGATGGACATTGATTTGCTCGGCAGTTTTCAAGTGCTAAAGCAGGCTTATCTTTTGCTACGTCGCCCCAATGGCAATATTATCCAGATTTCGGCGCCGCAGGCTTCGATTGCTATGCCCATGCAAGTTCATGTGTGTGCGGCAAAAGCGGGCGTGGATATGCTGACGCGAACCTTAGCCTTAGAGTGGGGCTGTGAGGGGCTGAGAATTAATTCGATTATGCCAGGCCCTATAGCTAACACTGAAGGCTTTAATCGCCTTGCACCCAGCGCCGCATTACAGCAGAAGGTTGCCCAATCCGTTCCATTAAAACGCAACGGCGCAGGTCAGGATATCGCCAATGCAGCGTTATTTTTAGGCTCTGAATTGGCGTCCTATATTACGGGAGTTGTGCTACCGGTTGATGGCGGTTGGTCACTTGGCGGCGCCAGTATTGCGATGACAGAGCTTGGCGAACTGGCCGCGAAAATGTAGTTTGGTTTTAGATGTTTGATATTCAAAATCGAGAACTTTGATTTTATAGAAATTAAGTAGGTAATGATCCATGGCTAATGCATTACAAGAGCAGCTACTCAAAGCAGGGCTTGCCAGTAAACAAAAGGTTCGCGACGTTAAGACTCAAAAACGCCGTGACAAAAAATCACGAGTTGATGATGGCTCCAGTGCTTTTAAGCAAGAAGTGGCCGAGCAAAAACGGCTGCAGGCGGAAAAAGATAAAGCGCTAAATGAGCAACGTTTTGCAGAAGCATCAGAGCGTGGACAGGTGCGCGGTTTAATCACAGAGTTCACTAAGTCTGCGATTAAGATCCCAGCTTATGCAGAAGTGAAATTTAACTATACTCTTGATAATAAAATCTATTCTTTATACATAGATGAAAAACTGCAGGCAGAATTGCTCAAAGGGCAGTTAGGCATAGTGCGATACGAAGATAAGAGTTACTTAGTACCACATAAGTTAGCCGAGCGAGTGAAACTGCTGGTGCCGCAGTGGTGTGGTTATCTGTGGCAGCAGGATGAATCTAAAGCTGTGGTGGTTGAAGATGATCCCTATGCGGATTATGCGATCCCAGATGATTTAATGTGGTAATAAGCACAAGCCTGTGAGCTAACGCTGTGACAATCCTGTGGTAAAGCTTATAAAATAGAGACCCTTAAGTTCAAGCTTAAGGGTTTTTTTATGGGTTGGATTTATACTGGGCTCACTTACCTCCATATTATTCGCGGCTGTATTTGTAATGAGATTGTTTTCTACAGTGAACTGGTATAAATTAAAACAACTGTTTTAATCCTACGTTTAAGAGTCTACCAATGAACCCTTATCAAGCCCCGTTAACGGATATGCGTTTCCTACTGGAACAGGTATTTGATGCCCCAAACACTTGGGCACAATTGCCTGAGATTGCTGAAATGGTCGATATCGACACGGCCAATGCCATTCTTGAAGAAGCAGCCAAGATCAGCAGTGAGTTGATCCATCCGTTGAACCGGACGGGCGATGAGCAGGGCGTGTTGCATCAAGACAATCAAGTGATTACTCCTGATGGCTACAAAGCCGTTTATGAACAGTATTCGCAGGGCGGTTGGATTGGCTTGTGTGGCGATCCTGAATTTGGTGGCATGGGCATGCCAAAGATGCTGGGGATCTTAGTTGACGAAATGGCTTACAGTGCCTGTAATGCGTTTACGCTTTATGGCTCGTTAACTGCGGGTGCGGCTTTATGTATCAATGCCCACGGCAGCGAAGCATTAAAACAAGCTTATTTGCCTAAGTTATATTCCGGCGAATGGGCGGGTGCTATGGATATGACAGAGCCGCAAGCGGGTTCTGATCTGCGTAATATTCGCACTCGAGCTTTACCGCAGGATGATGGTAGTTATGCCATTACGGGCAGCAAGATTTTCATTACGGGTGGCGATCACGATTTAACTGAAAACGTCATCCACTTAGTGCTTGCCAAGCTACCGGATAGCAAAGGGATTTCACTCTTCCTAGTGCCTAAAATATCGGTAAATACTGATGGCAGCTTAGCTAATGCGAATGGTGTATCAGTCGGTTCTATCGAGCACAAGATGGGCCTTAAAGGTTCAGCAACGTGTGTGATGAACTTTGATAATGCACAAGGTTTCTTGATTGGTGAACCCAATCGCGGTCTCGTATGCATGTTCACTATGATGAACTACGAGCGTTTAGCGATTGGTATTCAAGGGCTGGGCAGTGCTCAGGCGGCGTATCAGATGGCAGCTGATTATGCTAAAGAGCGTAATCAAGGCGTTGCCGCTGGCGGCTCGCCGACGGGCAGTGAATCTGATCCTATTATCGTCCACGGCGATGTGCGCCGTATGTTGTTGACCATTCGAGCGATGACAGAAGCGGGCCGTGCTTTGTCTGTGTTTACTGGGCAACAGCTAGATTTGGCCAAATATGCTCAAGATGAAGTTAAAGCCAAAGCGGCGCGTTATGTGGGTTTATTAACGCCAGTCGCTAAAGCCTTTTTAACCGATCGCGGTCTTGATGCGACGATCATGGCGCAGCAAGTCTTTGGTGGACATGGTTATATTCGTGAAACGGGTATTGAGCAATTAGTTCGTGATACCCGTATCGCACAGATTTATGAAGGCACCAATGGCATTCAAGCCATCGATTTCCTCGGCCGTAAAGTCACAGGCGATAATCTTGCCGCATTAAATGAATTTGTCGCTGACTTGAAAGCACAAATGCGCGCATTTACTCACGTTGATGCGGTGAAAGTGGCGGCAGTATGCGCACGTTTAGATGCCTTGGTCATAGTCGCTGAGTCGATTAATGAGCACAAAGTCGCTCAGCCTGCGCTTATTAATGCTTGCGCGGTCGACTTTTTAGATGCCTTTGGTTATACCCTTTATGGTTTCTACTGGTTGGCTATGGTCGATAAAGTCGCTGATCATGAAGATAAAGCTTTCGCCGAGCAGAAAGCCTATTTAGCTAAGTTCTATTTTGATAAGTTACTGCCTAAAGCGGATTACCATATCGCTCAAGTTAGAGCCGGTGATGCGACCACTATGGCGATGCCTGCAGAGTTGTTTTAACAAGGCTTCGATAGATTCGTTTAAATAGAAACGAAATAAAAACGAGAAAAGCACTGATGACTCAGTGCTTTTTTGTTTTATATCATGCTATTTCAACTCGGCAGTATTTAATCTTGGACCGAGTGAGCTGCGGTACTAAGCGCTGCAGTGGTGGGGGATGGCACTTGCAGCACTGAAATCAATTGCTTGAGAAACTCGGCATTAAACGATGGTTTATGCTGATGTTTAAGCTCGGGACTCATGCCATTCTCAAGCACCACAAACAGGGTGTCACTGTGCTCAGGCAAACGGATAAACCCCGCTAAGTTAGACACGCCTTGCATCGAGCCTGTTTTAGCAAAAATTTGCTGTTTCAGCGGCGGCTTGTTGTAACCCATGCGATACCTTAAGGTGCCGCTTATTCCTGCTTGCGGCAGACTGGTCATTAACGGGCTAAAGCGGCTGTCCTTATGGATGAGTGCCAATACCGCCGCTAACTGCTGGGCATTGAGCAAGTTATAGCGTGACAGCCCTGAACCATCGACAATGTTAGCGTTACTCAGATCGACGCCTAACTCCGTTAAAATCCGCTGCATGGCTGCCGCGCCATTAGTAAAGCTACCTTGGGCATTGAAATAACTTTTGCCAAGCTGTTTAAACAGGCTATCAGCAATCAAATTATCCGACTTGAGCAGCATAGCATCGAGCAGTTCAGGCAGTGGCGCCGAGCTATGGCTGGCAATCAGTTTCGCCTTTTTGGGCAAGCTAGTGCCGAGCTTAACTTTACCCGCCAGTGACATCTCACCTTTGAGCAGCGAGGTGAGGTTATCTTGGGCAAATTTGAACGGATCGCTGACCGCAATCGCCAGCCCAATCGCTTCACCACCCGGATAACAACCACGTAGATGATAGTTGTTTTGGGCTAGTCGTACCAAATCGAGCTGGCAAAATTCACGACTCGCCTTGGGATCAAATACCGCATCGCTGCTGACTTTTACCCCATAACTCCCCGTGCGCAGGCTCACCTGTGAAGGTTTGTTGGCCGTGCTGGGATTGAACTGACCATAGACGCAGTTTTGATTGATAATGTAACTCGACACAGGCGCGGCAAAACAAATGCCTAAGTCATCCCAAACCCAACCAGGGGCTTGCATTTGCTCTTGTTTATCGCCGAGCAAATACAGATGTCCATCAATGCGATTAATGCCTTGTTTCACGAGACTGGCAAAAATGGCCTTGAGATCGGGTTGAGTGAGCGTCGGATCGCCACTAAAACGCAGATAAGCGCTGCCGGCGATATGGCCCTTGCGTATTGGTGCGTCCGTCCATAATTCAGTGATATAACGAAAATCAGGCCCAAGCTGGGCCATGGCACTCACAGCTGTGAGCAACTTTTGCGTGCTTGCGGGAATAAACAGCGTCTCGGCCTGTTGGCTAAAGATCACTTGATTGCTCGACATGTCCATTGCCAGCAGTGCAATTTGCGAGTGACGAGGGCTGATTTTGCTGACCGCTTGGCTAAGCGAAGTGGTTTGGATCTCTATCGCTCCTGCGTCGATTTGCTCAGCGCGGGCGATATTGTGGCTCGCCGCTAAGAGTAGGCTGGCATACAGAGTGGTTTTCAGTAACGTTTCCATGTTAGCGATTGGCCATTTTTATTAAGAACATCATGGGCCTTCAGGTTAAAGTGAAACAATGCAGGGCTAATCTTCACTGCTGCCGTCATCCTTTTCCATCAAGCGATATAAACGTAGGGTAACAAACAATACCAGTCCGATAAACAGTGGCAGGATCAGTAATCCCAATTGGGCTTTAAAATGGAAAATACCCCAAGCAAACAGCAGTGTCAGCGCTAACGTCAGCAGAATTTTTTTGTTCATGGTTTTGGTCTTTTATCGTGTTGATTTAATCGCAAATAGGCGTTTTAGTTTACGCTAAATCATTGGGTTCGGGGTAAACGAAATAGGTTTGAAGATTATTTTGTGATTTGACCGACATTTTTGCAGATATTCAGTAAAGCCAGCGACGGTTTGTATAGGCAGCTTGCGTTAAACATCATTTAATTCAGGGACTGTCAGGTTAATATAGAAGCGATAATATTCACACTTTTGCATTGCCCTTAACATGATAGTTGTACCAAAAAATCAGCCCTTAAATGTGGTTGTAATCCTTGCCCAAAAGACATGATTTCTAGCTAAATAGTGGCGCTACAGCGGGATAACATCGCGTAAGGTCAAATTACCAGCAAAACCGCGAGCTTTAACAGAGCTTTTGGGAGAAAAGTCTTGCCGAGACGAGGTGAAGTCGGTAATTTCTACCCCTTACGATTTTAGGTTCTTAGGTAACAACTAAACCATGCCACATATTAGTATGCGCGGCTTACCACAAGCGGTCGTTGCAGCGTTCAGCCAAACATTACTGCAGTCATTGGCGGATATATGTAAAGGTAATGCAGAGAGTTTCACGTTAGATTGGATCCCAAGCATCAGTTTTCGAAATGGAAAAATTGATCAACGCTTCGTCCAAGTTGAGTTACTCTGGTTCCCTAAGGACCCTGATATCCATCTTAAAGTAGAACAAACGATCAGGCAGGCAGTGACAGAGGCCTATCCAGAGTTAACACATATTGCTGTGATGTTTTTATCACTGAACCCCAGTGCTTCCTATCGGGGTGGTCAGCATGATTAAAGGAGGATGCCTTGCTAGATAAGCTTGGTGGAATAGCCGTTCAACCCGAGGCTTTAACGTGGTTGCTCACGCCATGCCGTTTCAAGGCAGAATTACTCGCTCGTATCGCGAGCGCCAAGCACAGTATTTATATTGCGGCGCTGTATTTAGAAGATGACGAAGCTGGCCGTGAAGTATTACAAGCCCTGATGGATGCCAAAGCAGCAAATCCAGCGCTTGATGTTAAAGTATTAGTGGACTTTCACCGCGCAAGACGCGGTTTGATTGGCCATAAAGGCGATAGCGGTAACTATTTAATGTACCGCAAAGTGATGGCTGAAGCCGAACATCCTATCGATATCTTAGGTGTCCCCGTTAAGTCCCGTGAATTTATGGGCGTACTGCATCTAAAGGGCTTTATTATCGATGATGCGGTGATCTATAGCGGTGCCAGTCTCAATAATATCTATTTACAACAAAATGATAAGTATCGTTTCGACCGTTATCACTTGATTGAGTCGGCCGAGTTAGCCCGCAGTATGCGTGCGATGATCCAGAAAAATATCATTGCCGATCCTGCTGTGTGTTCGTTAACCCAAGACGCAGAGCAAGAAGTACTACCGCCTAAGACGGACATGCGCAGCTTTAAGCTGAGATTGTCTGACGCTGAGTACCAGTTTCAGGAAACCCGTGATGGCAACCGCATCACGCCGTTACTTGGGCTAGGGCGCAAGAAAAACTTACTCAATAAAGTGGTTGTCGCCTTGGTGGAAGAGTCAAAGGACTCGCTGTTTATCTGCACGCCCTATTTTAATCCGCCGTATATTTTGGTGCGTGCTTTAGCTAAGCATTTACGCAATGGCAAACGCATCGACATCGTGGTGGGCGATAAGACGGCTAACGATTTTTATATTCCGCCTGAGCAGGATTTCTCCACCATTGGTGCTTTGCCCTATATGTATGAGCAATCATTGCGTAAGTTTGCTAAACGCCAACAGTGGGCGATTGATAATGGTCAGCTGAATATCCATCTGTGGAAACACGGCATCAACAGTTATCACCTTAAGGGCATCAGTGCTGACGGCAATAAGCATTTGATTACAGGTTCGAATTTGAATCCAAGAGCTTGGGCGCTGGATCTTGAGAATGGTTTGTTGATCCAAGATGAAATTGGTTGCTGGAAAGCTCAGTTTGAAGCCGAGCAGGCGCATATTCTTGAGCACACACAGCGGTTATATCACTACAGCCAAGTGGATACCTTGCAGAGTTATCCTGCACCTGTGAAGAAGATCATGACCCGAATTCGTCGCCTTAAAGCCGATTTCTTACTGCGCCGTATTCTGTAACGCTGGGTTCTATAGCACAACGAATTTGCCAATATTTCTGTTTAAGTACAGTTTGTTACCGATTAAAAAGCCCACATTGTAGTGGGCTTTTTTGTTTAATTACGACAATAGATTTTGCTTAAGCTAAGAACGCTATCGCGTCTATTTTTCGGCATTAAATCTATGGTTTTAAATCTAGGATCTTAAATTTAGGGTATTAAATCTGTGGCATCAAATTGTGGTGAGTGTCATTTTGATCTCTGGCGTAATACAAAGACAAAATCACTAACACCACCATGACAGCGCTTAATAAACCTATGCTCAACTGGCCGCCCATAGGCACTAAAGACATAGTCAATGCGGCAAGTCCGGCACCAAAATTTTGTAATCCTCCCAGTAATGCCCCCGCAATTCCTGCTTGACGTGGAAATGGCTCTAAAGCCGCCGAGGTCAGGGTAGGGAACAGCATGCCAGCGCCACTGAAGAATAAAATCGATCCAACCAGTAAACTCCAACCGACGACTAAATTGAAAAGCCCCGGGATCAACATGAATAAGGCGCCAGCACCGAGCAGCGCAACACCTTGATAGATAACTCTTTGCGGCTTATTTTGTCGACCTGCGATCAGCGCGCCCAATAAATAGCCTGGAATCGGCGCCACAAAATAGCAACTGACCATAAAAGGCGTCAGCCCAAGATATTGGCCATAGAGAACGCCGGCAATGGCTTCAAACGCCGCAATACCCGCAAAGGTTGCGATCAATGAAAATAGATAAGCTCGAAATGCTCTATGGCGCAGGACATGCCGATAGGATGCGATAACGGCTTGATGTTCCCGCTGCGCCTTAGGTAACGATTCTTTAAAGGCGAATATCAATAACAGCCAGACCACGGCACCGAATCCCGCTAACACCCAGTACACGGCTTACCAGCCAAAGTAGGCCGCACTGGCGCTACCGATAAATGGTGCCAGTAAAGGTAAAAACACCACAGCCATAGAGACATAGCTATTAAATTTTACCAGTCGGTCGCCAAAGTAATGATCGCGGGGAATGCTACGGCATAATGCGCCTGCGCTGGCTGTGCCTAATCCTTGGATAAGGCTTGCCATTATCAGTTGGTTAAAACTTGTGGCCTTCGCCGCGAACACTGCGCCTAGAACGAAAATTGCGATACCCACGATGAGTGGCATTTTACGACCAACGCGATCTGACACTGGGCCATACACAAATTGAAACATCCCGTAGGAGAGTAAGTAACAGGCCATCACTGCTTGTAGCTGACTGGCGTCCACATTGAGCCCGAGTGCAATTTGCGGAAGGGCAGGCACAAAAATCGTTTGCGCCATTTGGCCACAGGCGACCATAAAGACAATCATTAACAGTAAACTAGACTGACTCGCCGTTGGAGCGACATCGTGATGAATAGGAGAGTGAGGCGTGCCTGACATGATATTTCCGAAAAAGGTCACTTAATGTATTTGCGCGCATCTTACTCCCTAAAAGCGTAACTTCAAGTGTCAATCATATTGATTTGATGAAATAATTTTTAATGCGACGCATAAGTTTTTCTCTTCATTTTTAGCTGTAAAGCTAAACTTACGTAGGGTTATTTATCTGTTAACCAGGTCGAATAATTGCAAATGAATTAATACTCAGATTAACCCTTCACTGCCTATTTTCTTACATGGGAGTTTGCTTAAAAATATTGGCTATTAAGAGATTGGAGGTAAGCAAGTGGATAAGATGTCTAATACAAGCCACCCTAAAAAAATCACGCTAAAAATATAGATAAGGAACAAATAAAAAAGGAGATAGCGAATCGGGCTATCCCCTTATTTCCCTTAATGCTAGATAGTCGCTACCAGCAAGATGCTATTTTTGTAATTTCTCTATGCCAGTTAAAATCTGATAGCCCACAGTCACCCGTGGCGGAACGGGATAATTTTTATTGCTTAACAATACTATGCCAAGCTTTTGCGCGGGAATAAATGCTGCATAAGCGGCAAAACCGCCGGTTGAGCCGGTTTTATTAATCCACACATTTTGCTGCGGCGCGAGGGGCGGCACTATGGGTTTAACTGGCGTACTGCCAAACACCACTTCCTGAGTGTGGCCCATAAGTATTTTATCAAGATCAATAGGATAGGAGTAATGCTCCCAAATCATATCTTGGGTCATCATGCCCACATCAAAGTATCCCGTGTGGGTCTCATCGAGTGCCGTTTGCAGTGGCTTAGCTAGCGGGTGCATTTGAATATTGGCCTCCACAAAATGCAGCAGATCCGTGGCTGTGGTTTTAACGCCATAGGCTTCATCGGCTAATACACCGGGATTGACCCGCACTGGCATGTCTTGTTTATTGTAGCCTTGGGCATAATCAGCCATTTTGCTGCTCGGAACCTGAATATAGCTGCTAGCCATACCCAATTGTGGAAATAGCGTTTGCTCAAGAGCTTGTTGAAACGTTTTATCTAAACTCTGTGCGGCAATCATGCCGAGCAGGCCAATGCTTGGATTGGCGTAATTCCTGTGCGTCCCTGGGGCAAATGACGGTTGCCAATGCTTAAGATAATCCATTAATTCTGCGTTATTCGTGACCTTGTCGGGCACTTGCATCGGCAGATCTCCCGCAGTGTGAGTCGCTAGATTGATGAGACTAATCTTGTCAAAATGGCTGCCTTTTAATGCCGGAACATAATCACTAGTCATATCCGTGAGTGATAATTTGCCTTCGATTTGTGCATAGTTCGCCAGTGTCGCGGTAAAGGTTTTACTGATAGAGCCAATCTCGAACAGAGTATGTTCAGTCACACTTTGCCCTGTGGTTTTAGAACTGACGCCATATTGGTAAAAATACTGTTTACCCTCAATGGTGATGCCAATCACCGCACCGGGAATACCGTACTCGGCCATCAGAGGTTTGACTGCGGAATCAACAAGTGACTGGATGTCTTTGGTATTAAGCGTTTCGGCCGTCGTGACATTAGAAAAAAGCGTTGCAGTGAGCAATACACCGCTTAATAACGGCATGGTAGCGAGCAGGGTATGTCGTTGCATAATTGACCTTTTATCGAAATTGCATTTATAGAGTAGAGATTGCACACGATATTACGGTAATTCCCCATTAAGTTAAGTCCTTACTGATATTTAGCATTATTTTCCCTTTGAAGGTAACTAAAGCGTTAACTTCGCTAACCCTGTGTTAAAAGCGATGTGGTGACATGGAGTTTGGCATTACAGCTGTTGCGCCCTTTACGGCCAAGGGATAAACTGCGCCACCGCGAGAGGAAAGTGCTGAATAACTTAGCTGCAATCCCTAATAAGTTTGAAAGAGAATAGGTTTTATGGCTTTAGCCCCACATGCAGTGCACCATTTATATCAGTACCGTAAGTCTCTATCGACTAAGCCCTTTGGTGCCCGTGGTAAAAAACTGATCCGCTGTCCATTATGTCTTTTAGGTGAGCAGTTCTGTACCTGCGCGCTGCGCCGTCAGTTACAGACTCAAGCGAGTTTTCTGCTGATCATGTACAACGATGAAGTGCTAAAACCAACTAACAGTGGGCGCTTGATTGCGGATCTCATCCCAGATACACACGCCTATATTTGGTCGCGCACTGAACCTGAAGCGGCATTACTTACCTTACTCAATTCGCCGCAATATCAACCCTATTTAGTGTTTCCTGCCCAATATGCGGAGCAAGGACAAACGGTACTAAATCAGGTACCTATGTCGATGTTAGCCGAAGGCAAACGGCCGTTGTTAATCATGCTCGATGGCAGTTGGCGTGAAGCGATTAAAATGTTCCGTAAGAGTCCATACTTGCATTCTTTGCCACTGCTTTCCTTTGACCCAGATACGCTGGCAACCTATGCATTGCGTAAAGGCAGCCATGACTTTCAACTTGGCACCGCCGAGGTGGCATCATTAGCTTTAGGGGCGATTGGCGAAGCGGCTAATGGCAAAGCCTTAAGTACATGGTTTGATTTGTTTGTCGAATCATCATTACTGGGTCGTAATCGTCGTTGCCGCGAAGATCTTCTGCCAATCACAGATTTTACCGATGCCTTTGAACTAGCTTTTGAACAGGCCAATAACGGCAAGCGTTAATTCATCTTCTAAATGAATGTGTATTTAAAGCATTTAAGTCCGCTATTATCTTAAATAAAAAAACTCCCCTCAGGTAAGGGGAGTTTATATAAGCGTATATATTTTTTGGCAATAACGTTTTATTTACACTTCGACCAATGCCGATATATCCACAGATAACGACTTATACAGCGACTTCTTTACCATCTAATTTGCGAATAACCACAGTGGCGGCGCGAGGCCGTAATGTGATTCCGGCTGGTGTTTGTTCAGCGGCATTAGACGAATAAGGCCAGTTACCTGGGTGCTGAATGTTAGCAAATACCGAAGTGTAATCTGGGCTAATGGCAAAACCTGTCACTTCACAGTCGTTGGGGCCGACAAAGAAACGCTTTAATTCCATTTGATTATCGGCGGTTACGCCTACTTGTTTCTCTTGGCCATCTACAAGTGTTGAAGGCACTATTGCGAGCATTTGATCGTTAGTTTCTTCGGCAACTTCCTTGGCGCCGTTGTCGGTTTGAACCCACAAGATACCGCGTTTATCAAAGGCTAAACCATCTGGGCTGGCAAATTGATTGAGATCGGTTAAGCCTGACAAGTTGGTCTCAGCATTGCCATCGCTGGGAGAGCCAAAAACAAAAATATCCCATGTAAATTCAGTCGCTTTGTCGCCTTCATCCCAACGGATAATATGGCCGAAATAGTTTTTCAATCTTGGGTTGGCAGGATTCGCTTCGGTACGTTTCGAGTTGTTGGTCAGGGTCAAATAAGCTGAACCTGTGAATGGATCGACCGCGCACCATTCAGGTCGGTCCATAGGTGTCGCGCCGACTAGGTCCGCTGCGCCCGCTGTGTTTAAAATAATGTCGGCCAAAGTTGCGAAGCTATCGCTTAAGGTTTTGCCGTCTGTGGTTTGGCTATCTAACGTCAAAGGCAACCAAATACCGCCACCATTTTCATTGAATTTAGCCGCGTATAAAGTACCTTCATTCATGTACTTATCGCCAGTTTGAAGGCGGTTGCTGCTGTCAGCATCCTTTGCATCCCAGGCCGCATTTGAAACAAATTTATAGAGGTATTCGAATTGCGAATCGTGGCCAGAATAGAACACCACGGGCTTGCCTTCGGTTAATTTACCAAAGGTACAACCCTCATGGCGGAAACGACCAAGGGCGGTACGTTTTACCGCGCGAGATGTGGCATTGTACGGGTCAATTTCGACAATATAACCGTGGCCGTTTGCTTCATTACGGTAGTCATCCTGCGCACTTGCGCCCTTTGGCGTGACATCAAAACGGGCAAATTCATCGAGGCGTTCTTCATCATGACCCGCAAGATCGTCCCAGCCATAACGTGTACTGGTTTTACTGATCCCGATGCGACTCTGATCGGCGGTTAAGCTGCCACGATTGGCAAAATAGCCTGGCCAATTTTCTTCACAGGTCAGGTAAGTGCCCCAAGGCGTGTAGCCATTACCACAGTTATTTAAGGTGCCGCGTGCTTGGCTGCCGTCGGGAGAATAGCGGGTTTCGAGTAGCGAAGAGTAGGCCAGAGGACCGCTGATATCCATCACAGTCGCGCCAGTGAATCGACGGTTATGACCATCATTACTGACGACTTCCCATTGATTATTCATCAGTTTTATACGTACAACCGACACGCCATGGGCGTTAATTTCTTTGCGCACTTCATCGATCACAGTGCGAAGACCAGAAGTGGGGTCAAATGTCTGGCCCGTAGGATGCAAGGCATCTTCGTCAATGTATTCGTGGTTAATGCAGAGTAGGCCGTCATCACCCGCATCGTTTAATGGGAAGAAATGCATGCCATCGTGGTGCATACCCACTGAGTTGGCTTGGTCATCGGCCGTATTACTACCATCGTTTTTCCATGGCGCCGCTTTTGCGTTTAATGGCGTGCCCCAAGGTGCTAACACCTGCGCTGTGTAACCTTCAGGCACGACAACCGCATCTAAGCGAGAACCCGCAACCGATGTAAAGTTAAGCTTGGCACTACTTTTAGTCGGTGGCACTGGCGTGACTGGATCGACAGGTTTAGGAATAGCTTCATTGTCTGAACCACAAGCGGTTAAGCCAACACTGGCAAAAGCAGTCATAGCGCTGAGGCCTAGACCACTTTTTACGAAATTACGGCGAGATAAATGCTTATCCAACACTTGATTAAAGGGTTCATTATTACTTTTATTATAAAGTGTAGGATCAAAGGTGGCCTTACTCATGTTTTACTCCGGCTAGTACGATGAATTAAATTTCGTGCCTAAGGCTAAAGTACCAATATGACAATAAAGCTGATTTTATATTACAGGAATAATTTAAAGAGTTATCCAATCGATATGTTTGAATAATGTTAGAACTGGCGTGATGTGTTTTTTAAGATAACAAGGCATAAAACTTAAAATAACATTAATTAGACTTATTGCTCCAATTTGAAGCTTGAAATAAATATAAAATATGAGTTGATAGTGAAATCATTATCAACTCATAGGATTTTCTCAGGTTAATATTCTTAAAATAAAAAAGTTTAAATTATTTATATGCTTAGAAAACGATATTTATGCGGTTAGTTTTCCGATGAGTCGATAATGTTGACACTTAATCTTTAACAGTTAAGTGTTAATCTTTAGGTTTTAAATAATGACGAAGTGAACGCGGATCGGTATGTCCGGTTCTGGCCATGATGTACAAATGATCTTTATTATTTTCATGGAGTTGTGTTACGCAACCACTACGCAAACTGTGGGCACCATAAAATCTGGCGGGCAATCCTGCTTTAGTACAATATTTTTTTATGATGCGATAAATATCATCGCCAGTAAGGAAACCACTATTTTTATTCAATAATGAACTCGCTCCGGAATGTCGATCCTTCATTTGATACGGCCGTAAATTTTTTCCATCACGGGAAAGCGATCTAAATAAATGTCCGTCTTCAATATTGGCTAGTGATAACCAATTTTTTACTGCATCGAGTGCTGCAAAAGGTTCATGATCTGGTAAGTCTTTCCATTCACGCTGGCCTTGCTGATTACTCTTCGAATAGGGCAAACGTACTTTTAATTTGTTACGCAGAAAACTGACATACTGAACTTTTATATCTGCGAGTTCAGAGCGGCGAAACCCACCTTGCAGTCCTAACTGAATAATTGCTTTGTCCCGCGCTCGGGTTAATGGCTGCTCTTGTTCATCGATAGCTTGGATCAACATTTCCACTTCATCATACATAATGGGTTGCTGATCATAATCACTCACATAGCGGGATTGATTTCTGCTCAAACCGCGCATTACTCTCATCACCAGGGGATGTTCGGTAGGCGAGTGGAATCCCGCTTGAATATGATGGTAGCGAATTGCTGCTAATCTTGTGGTTAATGTTTGCTTAGAAAGTTGAACGCCAGTGCTTTCTTGGATCAATTCTTTTTGATGACCAATAAATGAAATCACGCTTCGTGGATCTGCGGGCAGGGCCTGCAGTTGGTGCTCGGCACAATAACGACTGAATACACTAAAGCTCGTATTATAAACACGGCGAGTGTTCACTGAAATTTCATATTCAGTTTCTTCGGCGGCGCTTAAATAATCACTTCGAACCGATTGTGGTAGGAAAGACTCTTCAAAAAAACGTGGCTGCTCAGCACGGTTATTCTGGTGATGATCTGAGCCAGTCGCTCTTTCATTCAATATATTGGCGTTATTTTGAGCATTAGTATTTGTCCGGATGATTTTAGACATGCCGTTGAAGTCACCTGATATTGAATTAAGAAGGCATAATTATACGCAAATCATGGCTATATCTACCAGTGATAATCGTCATTATCACTGGTAGAGTGCTTATTTGTTTAAATAATCCTCTTTTATCAGTGAAGGGGAAATTAAATATCATTAAGTTGGATTGTTTAGTTTAAAAAATAGCCAAGATAAACCCGTTATAACAATGGTGATTAATTCAGCAGAGTTATAATAAGAGCCAAATTTAGTATGAAATTTATACTTTGTATATGAGATAGTTTTGAACTCGGTTAGCCACAGATGTGCAGATTAAAAGAATGGTGTAACCATTTTATTTGCCATTCTTGAATAGAAGGCCGTTAAACTAGGCTTGTATGTTGGGTGAAATTTAAGCGAATAACGACAACCGCTTATCTGGTTATTGAGGTGATATGCATTGAGCTATTTCAGTCTAGGGTAAAATGAAGCATAAGGAATCGATCATTAATCAATAAAATGGTTGAACCATATATTAATACTTGTCGATTTGTACTAGCATGAGTTCCCATTTATTTTATCCGCATTGAACGCATGCTTAACTGAAGAAACGTATTTATGGAACCGCAAGCTTGGATATATCAACAAGACAAACCAACCTCAGGCAGAAAATTATTATTGCTTGAGGAAGCAGAATTGATTTTTGCCTTACCCTTAATTTATCGCCTTATCAATCCTGAAGCCGTCGCATCTAAACCAGATTGGTTTTGTGGCGCTGAGTTACAAACGGTTTTATATACTGAGTTGGTGACGCAATTAAATGAATTAGTCCGATTACGCAAAAAGGCACAGCGACTCGACAACGAGCTCATGAAGGTAAATAAAATGCTCAATCAGTATTTTACTGATTTGGGTTGGCGCATGGTTCGTAAAGAGCTATCTCAAATAAAAAAGCGTCAGAAAAAATCCCATATAGAGGTAAGTAGGGATATTATTCAGAGATTAAAGCGTTATATGGAGACACAAAAGTTAGACAGTTTTGATCAGGCGATTGATAACTTATTGTCAGAGCATGATGCCGATATCTCACAAAGCCATTTGCAGCATCCAGATGACATTGTTGACAATATTATTGGCGTCGAGATACGTGATTAATAATCGCTTAAATGAGCAAGTTAGCCGTGACTTATCTGTGCAGACACGTAAAATTGCTGTTAAGTTTAAAGGGATATTTTTAGTTTAGGATTAAGTAACATGGGGCATCAGAAATGAGTGTAAGCATTGCAAATGAAAGGAAAATTGCTGTCCTGTGCCGAATTGAACCTGGCTGTCTCGGACCAGATGGTGTGGATCATATTGAGGCTTTTTGTGCTTTGGCCCAGAAAGCGATGCAACATTTCGACGTCGATGTTGGCACTTGGTTGCTGATCCCAAGATACGATAAAACCTTGGAAGAGATGCAATACAGTGTTGCCAATAAATTACTTTCCCGCGAACAAGCGACTAAATATCTTGTCTCTATCGGACGTGATATTGATAGTTTTGAAGAAAGATTTCAGGATAAACTCACCTCGCTGATTAATTTATACCTTGCGAGAAAACCGTAAACTGAAGGCTTTGCTTTGCCGAGATTAACCTCAGCTTTAGCCTCGGCGCATACGTTAGCCATAGCTCAAATATCTAAAGCCATTTTTATTTTCGCATTCAATTTTTTATAAAAATGGCTATTTACTTCTCATAAAATCAATACATTAACCATCATTCTTCATCTGCGGCATCATTGATTCCAATTGATAAACTCAGCGTCAAAACTCAGTTGTCGGTAATTAACTCCGTAAAGTAGCTCAAAATTTGCTAGACTAGTCGACTCACTTAATGCTGAATCTTTTTCTTGCGGTATACCCAATTTTTGGGGTGGTAAGGATGAGTGTAAAGGACGGTTGATGTTTAATTCCATTCCAGAAACTAATCCATACATTAGTTTGTTGCAGCGGGATTTCGGGTTTTCTGAATTTCGTTCTGGCCAAGCGCAAACGATAACCCAACTGTTGGCGGGGAAGTCGAGTTTGGCTATTTTTCCCACGGGTTCTGGTAAATCCCTTTGTTACCAATTTACAGCATTGCAATTACCCCATTTGAGTTTAGTGATTTCACCTTTACTCGCCTTGATGAAAGACCAGTTGGAATTTTTACAATCTAAGGGAATTCATGCGGCTAGCATAGATTCAACCTTAAGTGCTGAGCAAAGTCAGCAAGTGATGACAGATGCGCGTTCTGGCAAGTTGAAAATTTTGATGGTGTCGGTTGAACGTTTCAAAAATGAACGTTTTCGGCAATTTATTCAATCGGTTCCGCTGTCAATGCTGGTCGTCGATGAGGCGCATTGTATTTCAGAGTGGGGCCATAATTTTCGGCCCGATTATCTTAAATTGCCCGACTATCGGCGTGAGCTTGAGATCCCATTGGTACTGTTATTGACGGCCACAGCAACACGTAAAGTGAAACTGGATATGGCCAAGCGCTTTGATATTGCGCCTGAACACATAGTGCAAACGGGATTTTATCGACCCAATTTAGATTTGACTGTTCTGCCTGTATCAACGCAAGAGAAGAATACCTTACTGGTTCAGCAGATTGCATCATTCTCAGGTGCCGGCATTGTGTATGTAACTTTGCAGCAAACCGCCGAAACGGTCGCACGACTTTTGAGCCAACAAGGTATAGTCGCCAGTGCCTATCATGCTGGATTTGAAGATGAAAAACGTCAACAAATTCAAAATGATTTTATGCAGGATAAGCTGCAAGTGGTAGTGGCAACCATCGCTTTTGGCATGGGAATCGATAAGAGCAATATTCGTTTTGTGATCCACTACGATTTGCCTAAATCCATTGAAAACTACAGCCAAGAAATCGGCAGAGCAGGGCGTGATGGTGCGTTATCCCATTGTGTCACTTTGGCCAATCTTGACGGGCTCAATACCGTTGAAAATTTTGTGTATGGCGATACGCCGGAGCGAGAAGGTATAGCACAAGTCATTGAGACTATTCGACTTGAACAAGATTTCGGTCAGTGGGAATGTCAGCTCAATGGCGTGTCGACGGCGAGTAATATTCGCCAGTTACCGTTAAAAACGTTACTTGTGCAGCTAGAAATTTTAGGTGTGGTTAAGCCGTTATTCGCTTACTACGCTGACGTTAATTACAAGTTTTTGGTCGACAAACACGCCATTCTGAGCCGATTTAATCCCGAGCGGCAGGCGTTTTTGATGCAGATTTTTAATCATACTCAGATGAAGAAAATATGGGGCGCGTTAGATTTTGATGCCTTGTACAGTGCAACGGGTCATGAGCGCAGCCGCGTGTTAGCCGCGCTGGAATATTTAGCTGAACATCAGTTGATTGAATTAGAGACTAAACGAATTACCGATGTTTATCGGGTGGATGTTGCCGCATTAGCGCGTCCCGAACTCATCGATGAGCTGTACCATTATTTTATTGATAAAGAGCAGAAAGAAATTGCGCGAATAGCGCAGTTAGTGCGTTTTTTTGAGCTTGATAAATGCTTAAGCCACAATTTATCTCGATATTTTGATGATAATGCAACACCGGTTGCATGCGGTCATTGCAGTGTTTGCCGCGGTCATTTTGCTAAGTTGAGTTATTCGACCGAACCGACGTGGCCGACAGATCTGCAGATATTGGCTGATTTGCGAGAGTTGAAACATCATTTAACGGCAAAGGGCATTGAGACTTTGTCACTTGATACCTATTGTCGTTGCCTCGCTGGTATGTCGGTGCCCTTGGTGAGTCGGTTCCAAGTGCGTAAGTTAAGTGGCTTCGGCCGCTGTGAAAAATTGAGATATGCTGAAATTAAACAGAAAGTTGAGTCACTGTTGTCGCAACTAGATGATAAAAGAGTTGAACATGAATAAGGCCGTAAAAAAGATGTTAGCCACCCATGAACATTTAGTTCACTCTGAAGGTGTAACTGTGGTTTCCCATATGCAAAGGGAAAAGGCTGAATGGGTGCAACATACTGTTATGATTGAAAATTGTGATGTGCCGTTTAAGTTCAGACGCGTAAAAAAGTATAAGAATCTACAAGGCCAAAAGGTTAATGTCATTTACTATCCAGAGACAGAAACGGTGGCAGGCTTTGAGATAGAAATCATGCAAGTTGTTAGAATTAAACGATTCTAGCCAATGTGCTTCGCATCTTTGCTGCTATCAATCAGCAAAGACGCGAAGTGAATTTGATGTATGATTCGAACGTTAAAGTCAGGCTACTTACTTGGAATATTGATAGGTTGAATCTACTTTCCACGTTCTGAAACGCAGTTCAGCACCTTCAGGTAGATAAAATACCTTAGGTAAACGGCTGTCGTAGCGCATTTTTAGTTCACCTGGAATACGAACAAAAGCCTCTTTTTTCGCCAGTTCAAAACAGGCCATCATAGTACTCGGTCCTTCAGCTATCTCATCCACTTGATAGTAATTGTAACCCCAACCTTGTACAGTCAGTTCCTTCAATTCCCCGTTTAATCCATGTTTATTGCAATCGACCATTTGAGTCTGGCCAATTTGGATTTCGATCATGTAGTCATCTTCGTTTTCTAACTTAGGCAAACTCAAAATGTGCTGCACCATGCCAGCTGCTGGAGCAGGGAACATCTTAGTGGCTTCATGTGCGCGGTAATCATTTTTATCGAAACGTTGAATGTTAACCATAGGTGCATTTAACCCTGTTGGGTGTGGTGGACTGACTGCCGTGGCATTAAATGACAATAGTGCAAATGCAAGGGAAACGGCGCTAACGCTAAATAAGGTCTTAAATTTCATCTTGTTTCTCCTAATCGAACTGAATGGCTGTCGACAAATTTGTCGATGTTCTGCCCCTATAAACGCAGCAGAAGCAAGAAAGGGTTAAATTATTTAATAAAAATTTATTTTTAACCCGAAAAATTTTTATCAATTTGAATAATAAGGATTTATGACACTCTCCAAAGACTAATTTTATACGTTAACGGCGATTTCAATTCTTTGCTGAGTTAGTTATTTACAAGTAAATCAATTACTCATTAAACCTTGCCTGAACTATTTTGCCTAGTCTAGTTATCTTTCTTGCTTCACATACTGGCGTCTCGACTGATGGCAGGAGTACAGATGCATTATGGGGGTCCACATGCACGTTTAAAAGTTTGAAAACGGTATATCTTGATAAATAGTTAATTTGAACTTCATATATTTTGATTATCAAACTATAATTCAGGCAACACGTTTTTTAATCATTGATAGCGATGGACAAGGAGTAGGAATAACACAATGAAATCAACTACAGCCGAGCAAGTGACAGAGCATCAAGCTACTGCCCACCGCCAAGGGCACTCACTCGCCCAGTGGCAACACTCCCATGAGTTTTCGAGCCAAAACCGCGATGGCGAAAAGAACACGCGTTATGTACTGTATTTAACTGTCATCACTATGGTGGCTGAAATTGCTGCCGGAACCATTTACGGTTCTATGGCACTGCTCGCCGACGGTTGGCATATGGTAACCCATGCCGCGGCCTTTATGATCACGTTATTCGCCTATTCCTATGCCCGTAAACACGCTAACGATCCTGCTTTTGCTTTCGGTACTGGCAAAGTGAGTGTGCTTGGCGGTTATACCAGCGCAATAGCGCTAGGACTTGTGGCACTGGTGATGTTGATTGAATCGGGAATGCGACTGATTAGTCCCGAGCAAATTCATTTCAACGAAGCTATTTTTGTGGCCGTTATTGGTTTAAGCGTCAATATAATGAGTGTGTTTTTACTTAAAGATCATCATACCCACGACCATGGGCACGCTCATGGTCATAGTCACGGGCATGGACATGATCATAGTCACGACCATGATCATGAAGACGAACATGCTCACGCGCATCATAACAGCCAAGCAAACCCCCATGACGATCATGCCCATACAGCACATTCACACGATGAAAGTCATCATGATCATAGCCATTGCCAACATGAACAGGATCACCAACATGCTGCAGAGCATGAGCATGAGCATGAGCATGAGCATGAGCATGAGCACAAGAGCCAGAAGGCCCACGGTGGCCATGATCACAACCTACGTGCGGCCTATTTTCACGTACTGGCCGATGCGTTAACGTCAGTGCTCGCCATCGCTGCTTTGTTGTTTGGTAAATACATGGGACTAACTTGGCTCGACCCGATTATGGGGATTGTCGGCGCTGTGATTATCAGCCGTTGGTCTTGGGGACTCATTCAGCAAACCAGCCCTATTTTGCTGGACGGCGGCGTTAGAGCATCATTGCAGCGTAAGGTCGTGGAAACTCTTGAGGCCGTACCGGATCATCAAGTGGCCGATTTACATCTTTGGCGAGTGAGCGCCGATCACCATGCTATTATGGTGTCCATCGTGTCCCATTCACCGAAAGATGTCAGTTATTTTAATCAGTTACTGTCACAATTTCCTGAATTGGCTCATATCACCATTGAACTCCATACTTGTCGTCAGCGCGAGTGTATGGCTAAGGAAGCCTAAATGACTGTTGAACATCATCCCTCATCAAACCTGCATGCAAGTGAGGCACATTTGCCTGCTGCACAATCAACAGCTGGACATTCAACGGCCGCGCATTCAACAGATCATGCATTAAATCATGTGATTATTGAATTTTATGAAAAGCTGTCGTCATGGGAACACGCCATTGTGCGCGACAAAGGGTTTAGTCTATCGCAGGTGCACACCATTGAGTTACTCGGCGTGCACGGCGCCATGCGGATGAAAGAACTGGCGGATAAGATTGGCGTCACAACCGGCACATTAACAGTTCAAATCGATAAAATGGTAGAGGCACAGTGGGTTGTGCGTCGTCCCCATGAAACCGATCGCCGGTCGATTCTGGTGGAGTTAACCGATAAGGGGCAAGCCTTGTTCCTCGAACATGATGCTTTGCATCTACAACTCACCACAGATCTCACCGCAAAAATGAGCAGTGAAGAGCGAATCGTGCTGCTTAATTTACTGTCACGCATGAATAACGAGTTTTAATTTACCCTATTTCATCCACTAAAAAGCGTCCTTCTCGGACGCTTTTTTATAGCACGTCATCTTTAAAAACGCGATTCATTCTAGATTAATCATCAGCCATTACAATATCTTACCTTTTGTTACATTCTTGTTGGATTAATAGTTGAACTGGATACCAATTAAGGTAATGTAAGGGCAGATCTCAAGATGGACTCTGTTTAAAAGGAATAGAATGAATAATAAATTACTGCCTTGGTGCATTGCAGGAGTGCTCGGAATGAGCGGTCAACTTCACGCAGAAGAAGATAAATACATTTGGTTGGAAGATGTTGAAGGCGCTAAGCCAATGGAATGGGTGAAAACCCAAAATGCCGCATCTGCCGCCGAAATTAAAGCCTTTAAAGGTTTTGATACCTTAGTGGCGAACAGTCTCGCCATCCTGAACGATAAAGAACGCATTCCCTACGCCACCCATATTGGTGACAAGTTATATAACTTTTGGAAGGATGATACCCATGTGCGCGGCATTTACCGCCGTACCACAATGGAAGAATATGCCAAGGTCGATCCTAAATGGGAAACCGTGCTCGATATCGATGCCTTAGGTAAAGCCGAAGCCGTCAATTGGGTATTTAAGGATATTAGCTGTCAGTATCCCGAAAATGAGCGCTGTTTTGTCTCATTGTCTCGCGGCGGTGCTGATGCGGTGGAAGTGCGTGAATTTAATCTCAACACTAAATCCTTTGTTGCTGCCAAAGATAAACCATTCTTTTTAAAAGAAGCCAAATCGAGTCTGAGCTGGATAGATAAAGATCACGCCTTTGTCGGTACAGATTTTGGTGATGGTCAAAGCATGACGGACTCTGGATATCCACGGGGCGTTAAACTGTGGCAACGCGGCACGCCACTCGAGCAAGCTAAGCCTGTTTTTACTGGCGATAAGGCTTCAGTTGCAGTTTCTGGCTGGGTGTTATTTGATGATAAAACGCCGCTGAGTTTAGTCACCGAAGCGCATACTTTTTATACCGCCAGCCAATATGTGTACCAAGACGGTAAACTTATTGGATTGCCTTTACCGCAAGATGCTGAGATTAAAGGTTATTTCAAAGGTAAGTTATTCATTGAGTTAAAGAGTGATTTAACCAATCAAGACGGTAACTTTAAGCAAGGCGCGGTCGTGTATGCCGATGTGGCGGATCTTATCGCTCAAAAAGCCAAGTTCAGTTTATTTGTAAGCCCGACTCAAACCGCATCGATAGCGCAGCTCAGTTTTAGTAAGAGTGCAATTTTCGTTAATTGGCTCGATAACGTGAAAAGCAAATTAGTGCGTTATGAGCAAGACGAAAAGGGCGCTTGGCAAAGTACCCAAGTCCCATTCGAAGCGAATGGCGCCTTGACTGTAATGGATGTTGAGCAAGACAGTGATGATTTCTTTGTGAATTACACCAGTTTTCTTGAACCTTCAACTCTCTACACTGTGAATGCTAAAACCCTAAATCCGCAGAAAATTAAAGGTATGCCGCAACAGTTTGCGGCGGACAAGTTTAAAACCGAGCAATACTTTGCGACGTCTAAAGATGGCACTAAAGTGCCTTATTTTGTGGTGATGGCTAAGGATCTTAAGTTAGATGGCACTAATCCCACGCTACTTTACGGCTACGGCGGGTTTGAAGTGTCGTTGCGTCCATCTTATTCGGCCACCATTGGTAAGAATTGGTTAGAGCAGGGCGGCGTTTATGTGTTATCCAACATTCGTGGCGGTGGCGAATACGGTCCTGCTTGGCATCAAGCGGCGTTAAAGCAAAATCGACATAAAGCCTATGAGGATTTTGAGGCAATCGCTGAAGATTTGATTGCCCGTAAAATCACCTCAAGCAAACATTTAGGCATCCAAGGCGGCAGCAACGGCGGCCTGTTAATGGGCGCGGCATTTACCCGCAGACCAGATCTTTATAATGCTGTCGTGTGCCAAGTACCTTTACTTGATATGTTTAGATTCAATAAGTTGCTAGCGGGTGCCAGCTGGATGGGCGAATACGGTAACCCTGATATTCCAGAAGAATGGGCGTATATTAAAACCTACTCGCCTTATCATAACCTGCATAAAGACGTGCATTATCCAAAGGTCTTTTTCACCACTTCTACCCGTGACGACAGGGTTCACCCAGGTCACGCCCGTAAGATGGTCGCTAAGATGAAAGACATGGGGATTGATGTGTTGTACTACGAAAATATCGAAGGTGGCCACGCCGGCGCTGCAGATAATAATCAAGCTGCGGAACTTAATTCAATGGCGTTTGCCTACTTATTACAGCAGTTACGATAATCACCGCAGGGTTAACATGAATTGTTAATTCGTTGGTGATAAAACCGAGCAAGGCCCTAATAGGTTGGGGAGCAAAAAACGGTCGAACTCATTGAGGTTCGGCCGTTTTTTTAACTTTGTTTTTAAAATGTGAGCATTAACCACAGATAATTTGAGCCATTACCAAGAGCTTGCTACTATGGCAAAAAATTTGACTGTTACAGCCTAAGATTACCTTAAGAATATTAAGTTAGTCTCGACAAACAACTAATTTGAGTGAGAGCTATCAGTGCTAGCAAGATTTAAGACTCTATCGGTGAATCGATTCACTTTTATCACAGCGTTATTTTACGTTTGTATTTTCAATATCCCACTATTTGGCATCATTAAAAAAGGCATCGAAAAACAACCGGATGTCGATCCAATCTTCATCGCTACTATGCCGTTGTTTTTAGCCTTTGCCCTCAGTTTTGTGTTTTCCTTATTTACGGTGAAGTACCTCGTTAAGCCGTTTTTCATCATACTCACCTTGTTGTCATCAAGTGTGTTCTTCGCCGCCTATCAATACAATGTCGTGTTTGATTACGGCATGATAGAAAACACCTTTCAAACCAATCATGCCGAAGCGCTGATGTATGTGAATTTTGCTTCGATAATGAATATGTTACTGACAGGGATTTTACCTGCGTACCTTATTTATAAGGCCGATATTCAGTACCAGCCTTTTTTCAAAGAGTTACTACATAAAGTGTTGTTTATGGTGGCGATGTTGGCGGGACTCGGCATTATTGCTTTCTTCTATTTCCAAGATTACGCCGCCTTTGGCCGCAACAACGATGAGCCAAAACGTTATATTGTGCCGACGTACTTTATTGGCGCTGCGTCTAAGTACATTAATGTGCATTATTTGCAAACGCCGATTGAATATCAGCCACTGGGTCTCGATGCCAAAAATGTCAGTGCCAACCCTAATGGTAAACCTAACTTATTAGTTCTTGTGGTCGGTGAAACCGCGCGGTCTATGAGTTATCAGTATTATGGTTATGACAAGCCAACCAACGCCCATACCCAAGATCAAGGCTTGATTGTCTTTAAAGATACCAGTTCATGTGGCACGGCAACGGCGGTTTCTCTTCCTTGCATGTTCTCGCGCATGGGACGGGATGATTACGATTCACGCCGCGCCTATGCCCAAGATACTGCGGTAGATGTGTTGAACCATGGCGGAATTAAAGTGCAATGGTTTGACAATGACTCTGGTTGTAAAGGCGTGTGCGATCAAGTTGAAAACATTACAATTGATTTGAACAGCGATCCTGAGTTGTGTACTGGCCAATATTGTTTCGACCAAGTGTTACTCAACAAATTAGATGAAACCTTGGCCACTGCAGAACGCAAAGATACTGTGATTGTGTTGCATGTGATTGGTAGCCATGGACCGACGTATTTCTTACGTTATCCACCGGAGCACCGTAAGTTCACACCGGATTGTCAGCGCAGCGATATCCAAAACTGTAGCCCAGATGAGCTGATGAACACCTACGACAACACCATTTTGTATACTGACTACATCATCAGCGAAGTAGTGAAGAAGTTACAAAATCAGCAAGATAAATTTGATCCAGCCATGTTGTATCTCAGCGACCACGGCGAGTCTTTAGGTGAGAAGGGCATGTATTTACATGGCGCACCTTATAGCATTGCGCCAATCGAACAGACGAGTATTCCTATGCTTGCTTGGGTATCTGAAGATTTCAGTAAAGATAACCACTTAGATATGGCTTGTTTAGCTGAGCACGCGGCGAAGGGCGGTTTCTCCCACGACAATTTATTCGACAGTCTTTTAGGCCTAATGAATGTCAAGACCGAGGTATATCAGCCTAAGTTAGATATCTTTGCCAGTTGCCGAGGTTAATCAACCCATTAACGCATCAATATTGAGTCGCTAACATTATCGTGCGACTCAATGTTATCTTGTGACTAAGTATGATCTACTGACCACAAGTTATTGAGTGATACCTAGTTAGTTTGTCTTAGTCGATCCAAGTTCGAACTTCAAAGAGGATGGCAACATCCTCTTTTCTTTTGCTCCCTATCATAATAATTGATTTCTCCCATATCCAAATCGAAGCACTTGAGTTAACTTAATGCATACAAAAACATAACAAGTCTATGGTTCGCGATTTATGCCTTCTACTGCAGAAAATAAAGAGCTTGATTCTGCCGCGCAAATTTTGCGTTTGGCCGTACCGCAAATGTCTGCCCTCGATATCCCCGTTACACCTGAAAACTACACTGTTTGGTATGAATATTTTGCAGGGACAAATCTCGATTTAAATCGTGCGATTGATGGCTTTCTGGCTAATTCGGTCTCTTTTACTAAGGAGGTCAATACCAGCCTGTATAAGAACTTCATTCAAGAACAGTCACCCGAAGTGATTGAAAATGTGCAGATTGAAACGCAAATCCTGATCAATAGTTTGTTAAGTAAAATCAGCCAGTTGAGTCAAGGCACCGCGGCGTTTTCAGGTTCATTAGCCGAGTTTGGTCTACGTCTACAGACGAATCCCGACATTAATACCTTAAACGAGCTGGTTGATGGTGTAGTCGATGAAATGCAGATGCTGCTCATCAACAACCGTGAGATGGAGCAAAGCCTGTGCACCATGGGCCAAGAAGTGCAAAATCTTAAATCGGAAATGGAAAACCTGAGCCTGGCAGCGATGACTGACCAATTAACCTCGCTGCACAATCGCCGTGCCTATGAACTGAGTATTCAAGATCAAATCTACCTTTCCCAAGATCATCAAACCCGTTGCAGCCTTTTACTGATCGATATCGATAACTTTAAAGCCTTTAACGACACTTATGGCCATTTAACCGGCGATAAAGTGTTAGCCTATGTCGCATTAGCCTTAAAACAATGTGTGCGAGGGGATGACTTTGTGGCGCGCTATGGCGGCGAAGAGTTTGTGGTGGTGTTGCCTAACACTCATTTTCACGATGCATTACAAGTGGCTGAAAATCTACGGGAACGTATCTCTGAGCGCCGCTTAACCATAGGAAAAGACAAAAAACTTTCCCTTGGTGCCATTACTGTTTCGATTGGCCTTGCTTCATTGCAGCAAGGCGACGATGCCGAAACTCTATTTAGTCGCGCCGATAAGGCCCTGTATCAAGCCAAGTCCGAAGGCCGTAACTGCGTCAGGGGATAAAATAGATAGGGTATAAATAGATAGGTGATTTTCGGCTGAGTTTTGCTGGTTCAGTCACCATAAACAGCTTTATTTTGCTGCGTTTATTCAGCCAACGGTGCACAGCCTTGGCTCATTACCTATACACTTCTCAAGCATCTGACATTTTAAGTGATTAATCGATAAGAGTCAGTTGCATAAAAATTGAACTTTGTGGTTGTACTGTGGATTCCAGCAGATATGATAACAAAACGCCGCAAATCATTGCGGCGTTTTTGTTAGTCAGGATAAGGCTATTTATCAGTGGGCGACTTTAAATCCATATGCATTTTGATCAAATGCTCCTCCATATCGAAGGTCACCTTAAAACCAAGACTCTTGGCAAGGCTAGCCATATTGCGATTCTCGAACATGGTAAAGCCGGTGAGCACGGGCGTATCATTGGCTTGATAATACTTAATCAGTTTTTCGAGCAACAATTTACCTAAACCTATACCTTGATGATCGCCGCGCACAGCCATGGCAAATTCGGCCTCAGTATTGTCGGGGTCGATAGACGCACGCACGGCACCTAAGGTGATGTCATCGCCATCTGGGCCTTTGGCCGTGGCGATAAAAGCCATCTCACGGGCGTAATCGATTTGGGTTAATACCGCCATTTCTTCATGGGTCATTTTAGAGCGCACCCCGAAATAGCGTTTGTATCTGTCTTCATCGGAGAGCGAATTATCAAAAGCCAAATGCTTGGGTTCATCTTCGGGCAGAATCGGCCTTAGCATTACCTTAAGGCCATTTTTAAGCTCGGCAACTTCTTCTAATTCCTTCGGATACGGCATGATGGCCATCCGTGATGAACTGTCGGCATTGGCATCGTGCAAACGGGTATTCACATCGAGCAGCGTAATGTTTTCACCCGCGGCTAATACCGGGTTTAAATCCAAAGAGGCGATTTCGGGGCAATCGATAATGATGTGGGATATTTGCGTTAGCATCACGCACAGGGCATTCATGTCTAAACCGAGCGGTAAATGCCTGTCCTTCAACTTATGCGTCTTTAACGCTTGGATCACCATGTAACGCGCCAGTGCCATATTCAGTGGTGGCAGGGCAACGGCGGCGTCATTAGTTGGATCCCATTCAGAGCCACCTTCACCCAAACAAATCGCTGGACCAAAGACGGGATCGCTTATCACGGCCACGCGGATTTCCTGAGCGCCAGCGGTCAATGCCATTTTTTGCACTATCATGCCTTCGATAATGGCTTCAGGATTGGCCTGATGCACCCTCTGGGTAATCGCATTCGCGGCGTGGCGGATATCTTCAGCCGAGGTTAAATTGAGCATCACTCCGTGCACATCGGACTTATGCAAGATATTCGGAGACTGCACTTTTAACGCTAAGGGATAGCCCGCTTCATTCGCAATGGCCACCGCTTCATCGGCATCTTTCACAAACCAAGTGTCTATGGTGTTAAGCCCATAAGCCCGCAAAATAGGGCTGGCCTCGTGGGTTTCGAGTACTGATTTTCCTTTCGCTTGAGCCGCTTGCAGTAATTTGCGCGCCGTGAGGCTATCTGTCGGAATATTGTCGGGGATCGATTGCGGCACTTCTTGCAGCAGTTTTTGGTTACGACGGTATTCAACCATGTGCATAAAGGCACCCACAGCACCTTCGGGTGTACGGTAGGTAGATATACCGCCCTTAGTGAAGCGTTTTCGTGCCTGATAAGCAGAGTCTTCACCGCTCCAGTTCGTCAAAATATTGAGACGATTCTTTTTGGGATGCGCGTGGATCACACTCACCAAAGCATCAGCTATCTCAACACTTTCACCGAGTGCTGAAGGGGAGTGCAAGACCAAAATAGCGTCAAGTTCATTGGAATCCATCAAGATAGTCAAGGCTTTAGCATATCGTGACGCGTTCGCATCACCAATAATATCGATGGGATTTTGCCTTGACCAAGTATTCGGTAACACAGCTTCTAATTTGGCTATGGTATCTTCTGATAACTCCGCCAGTTTACCGCCGCGCATAATGAGTTCATCCACAGCTAACACCGCGGGGCCGCCACCGTTACTGATAATCCCTAAGCGCTCACCTTGCAGCGGATTGGAATGCGCTAAACTTTCAACCGCGGCAAACAGTTCAATTAAATCGTTAACCCGCAACATACCTGCACGGCGAAACGCCGCTTCATACACTGCATCGTTACCGCCAACACCGCCCGTATGCAATTTTGCGGCGCGGGCACCTTCGGCGCTGCGGCCCGATTTAATCACTAGAATTGGTTTATTGCGTGAAGCGGCTCGAGCGGCCGAGAGGAAATGGCGCTTCTCATTCACCGAGTCGATATAAAGCATGATGGCGCTGGTGCGGCTATCGCGGCCAAGGAAATCGAGCAGTTCGTCAAAGTTAATGTCGGTGGCATCACCGAGGGAGATAAAGGAGGAAAAGCCAATACCTTTGTTATTGGCCCAATCGAGTACCGTTGTACAAATAGCAGCCGATTGAGACACAAAGGCTATTTTGCCCGGTAGGGCGCTGGCGTGGGCTAAGCTGGCGTTTAATCCCAATGGGGGTAATAGCATTCCTAAGCTATTTGGCCCCAGAATGCGCATCCCGTAACGCTTAGCATTTTGCATGGCAAGGTCGAGCAGGCTCACGCCATCTTCGTTAAATTCCTGTGCCATTCCCGCTGCCATAATAATGGCCACCTTACAGCCAAATTGCGCAAGGGTTTCAACGATGGCGGGCACACGGCAAGCGCGGGTACAAATAACCGCTAAATCGGGTTTGATGGGTAAGGCTTCAATATTGGGATAGGCGAGCACGCCCATCACTGCCCGATACTTAGGGGTGACTGGCATGATAGGCCCAGAAAAACCACTCGATAGTAGGTTTTTCATCAGCACATTACCCGCGCGTTTTTCGGTATTCGAAGCGCCGATAATGGCAACGGAAGTCGGTTTAAATAAGGAGTTTAATGTACGTTGACTCATAAGCGATTCCATCCCAATCCATGACGCTTCCAGTGTAACCCAGGGTATGAGGACTGCACAGTTAAGTTTCGGGTTCCATTAAGACAAGTTTATTAGCAAATCATGAATTTACGGCGATTTACTGAGAATTAGCGCTCAATGCTGAGGATTTATATCGCGATAACTGCATTTTCCGCATTGCGACACGTAACAATGTGAATAATTTCACTTTCGTGTTTGAAAATCACCCAATATGAAACTACTTTTTAATCACTGTACAATTATTGTGAAGTCCATATGACATACAAGGATGGGGTCGTTGCGGTGCTCGCGGCAGGCGTTGGATATGCGCTGAGTTTGATAACATTGTGGGCTATTGGTCCGGTTATTTCTGTATTGATGATGTTGCTGTGGCAATTTTATCAGCACCAGCAAATGCAGTCAGTTCAACAGCATGATGATAAGTCCTTCAATAACCAACTTGCCGCAGATTGGCAAGCCCATATCAGTCTGTACCAAGAGTCAATCACGACGCTTAACGGCTGCGAGGCTAATATTGACAGTGTGCTAGCGGTGCAAGGTGACGCAGTCAATTTGCTCGGTGAGTCATTCGATGGTTTAGGGCGGTTAATGACGGAGCAGACAGGATTTATTTCAGATCTCGTTAAGAGTACTGATGATGCTGAGTTATTCCATTCAGATCAAATGAAGCAATTTGCCAATAATACCTCGATGACGTTAGAGCGCTTTATTCAAACCACAGTAGATATGTCAGCATCGACCATGGAGTTGTTGGAAAAAGTGAATCTTATCTACGAGGCCATGCCCCAAGCAATGAAAGCCTTACAGGATATAGATCAAATCTCTTCCCAGACCAATTTACTCGCCTTAAATGCGGCAATTGAAGCGGCGCGGGCGGGTGATGCGGGTAGAGGCTTTGCCGTTGTGGCAGATGAAGTGCGCGCTTTATCCACTCGTAGCGCAGGTTTTAGTGAAAGCATACAAAAACAGCTTAAATCAATTCAAATTCAGATTGAACAATTAACCGTACACGTAAGTAAAGTCGCCGCTCAAGATATGACTTATATTATTGATGCCAAAAAGGATATAGATACTGCACTAAGGCAGATTATCGTTAAAGCAGAGAAGGATTCTCAAGTGATTGAACGTATCGATTCATCGGCACATGAACTAGAACAAGCCATCTCGGATACTATTCGGGGATTGCAGTTCAGTGATATTACTTCCCAAAGCCTGATTTACACAAATCAGTCCCTAAACCATTTAAAAGAATCGCTCAATCGCGTCACCAACATGTCGCAACAGGAGTTTGGCATTAAGGGGGATGACATCACAATACAAATGAGTCGCCGACGTCAGGAGACTCATAATCCCGTTTCAAGGGATCAAATTACCTGTGGTGAAATTGAACTCTTTTAATTAGGGATAGCATAATGTCAAATATTAAAGTGATTTCATTGCCAGAGCGCTTTGACTTTTATTACCACAAGAAATTTACCAGCGATTACCAAGATATTTTAATCCTCCCAGAGGTTAATCATATTATATTAGATTTTAGCCGAGTGCTTTATTTGGATAGTTCCGCTTTAGGCATGATGGTACTGCTGCATCGAAAGGCGCATGAGTTACATATTTCAACATCTGTCAAAGGTGCACATGGACAGGCGAGTGAAATCCTAAATATCGCCAATATGCAGAAAATATACATTATAGAGTAACACTTTTTATGGTATCGCATACTCAGCCGGAACATTTTATATTAGTTGTCGATGATGATGCTATTGCGAGTCAGAGGATCAGTGACTTTATTCATAGTAAAGGTTACAACGTGATTGTTTGTAATGATCTCGAGGAGGTATTTTTTGAAATAACGCAAAATACGGTTGATTTAATCCTGATTAACTACTGGCTCAAAGATGGCACTGCACTAGCGTTACTGAATAAGTTGAACGAGGAAAAACAAGAAACGCCTGTTATTGTGATGAGTGATACTAAAGAAAGCCAAAACGTGTTAGCGTGTTTTAGTATGGGGGTATTAGATTTTGTCGTTAAACCGATCAACGTTGAAATATTTTGGTATAAAGTTGAATGCTTACTTAGCCGTGTGCAACTACAACATAAAGTCGAACAACAAAGAATTGAACTCGAAAAAATGCTTTATGAGAAGGCCAGAGAAGAACACATGGCCCGGCATTTATTTGAGCACTTAGTCAATATTGATAATACTGACTTTGATTTTGTACATACTTACTGCCAAGCCAGTGCCAATTTTAGCGGTGATATTATCCTCAATGGCATAGCGCCTAATGGCAATTTCTTCTTAATTCTCGCCGATTCAACGGGTCATGGCCTGAGTGCAGCCATGCCCATCATGCGTGTTGCCAGTACATTTAGGGCCATGGTTTCAAAGGGATTTTCTTTAGTTACGTTTATTTATGAACTGAATGCTAAGCTCCACCGAGAAAACCCTGAAGACAGATTTGTTGCCTGTATTATTTTAGAAGCCGATTTTAATCGTAATAAATTACACATTTGGAATGGTGGTATGCCCCCCGTGTATATTCAAACGGGGGGGATTGACTGTTTAACAAACCACAATATTAAAAAAATTGACCATCCTAATTCAGTCAGTAATCAATCCATTGATAAATTTAAATCGACAAATATGGCCCTTGGCATTTTACCTCCGCATACTTTTATAGCTGATATTGTTACGGTTGATTTACCATCCCATGGGTATGCTTGCCTTTTTAGTGATGGTTTAATAGAGCAATATACCCATGAAGGCAATCCATTTGGCATTGATAAATTAAAAGATCTTTTTATCCATTTTTCAGGTGGTTTAATAAAGTATTTAGAGAAAAATATGCATGAGTACTGTTCTGCTGAAAATATTGCCGATGACATCACTATTTGTACCTTAGATTTTGAACGATTAAACACTTGGCATCAAGATCGTGATGTTAGTCGTATTAAAGCCATTATGGATGGTGAGTTCTGCTGGGATGTCAGTATTGCAGGGCCTATGTTACTCAGCGCTGATTATTTAAGTTCATTGAATCAGTTTCTCAGCATATTGGGATTTGCGACTAATTTCTGTCAACGGGTTTTTACTGTTGTCGCAGAGTTATTTAGCAACGCCATTGATCATGGTGTACTAAAATTAGATTCTCGACTAAAAAATGATCCAGAAGGCTTCGAACTGTACCATAGTATTAGGGACAGTTTTGCAGATAGGCTCACGGAAAATGATTGGGTAAAAGTGAGCATCATCTGGCGTTCAGCGCAGGATGAGTTACATATAAGTGTGAGTGACAGTGGGAAGGGTTTTGCGGGTGATGAAAACATCATTGCAGACATTCCTCAATTGTCTGGTCGTGGTCTATCACTGGTGAAAACATTATCTAAGACCTACGAATTAGTACCGCCAGGAAATATAACCAAAGTCATAATGGAATAGCGCATGAGTAAAAAAATATTAGTGGTTGATGATTCGGCAGCGATTCGACAAATGGTCGAAGCGACTCTTAAATCGGTTAGCTACCAAGTGGTACTGGCCAAGGATGGTCGTGAAGCCCTCGATATCTGTAACGGGCAAAGATTTGATTTTATTCTGACTGACCAGAATATGCCGCGAATGGATGGGCTGACCTTAATTAAATCCTTACGTGCTATGTCGGCATTTATGCGCACTCCGATCATTATGCTCACGACGGAAGCGGGCGATGACATGAAGGCGCAAGGAAAAGCGGCAGGTGCAACTGGGTGGATGGTAAAACCCTTTGATCCTCAAAAGCTGTTGGCTATTACGGCTAAAGTGCTGGGTTAACTGCAACGGGGTGCGCTATGTCCATCAATATGGCCGAATTCCATCAGGTCTTTTTTGAAGAAAGTCATGAACATCTTGAAAATATGGAACAATTGCTATTGGCATTGGACCTGGCTTCTCCCGATCCTGAAGAACTGAACACTATTTTCCGTGCCGCCCACTCGATTAAAGGCGGCAGCGGTATTTTTGGTTTTACCGCACTGACCAGTGTCACTCATGTTATGGAAAACCTGCTGGATAAAACGCGCAAGGGTAACTTCCAGCTCACCTCATCCACCATCGATTTACTGCTGAGTACCGTTGATACTTTATCCCATATATTGAGTCTGTATCGCGAAGAAGATCCTATTGATTGGCAAGAAGTCGAGTACAGCAAAAGCCAATTAGTCGCAGCGTTAAATGGCGAAGCTTTTAGCTCCTCGGTTGCAGTACGCAATGGCACTGATACTGTGAATCCTTCAATCACGCCAAACGTTAAAGCCGTGCCCGTGGAAACAGAGGAGTCACAGGATTTTGGATTTTTCGAAGATGAAATGGCTCGCGATATCGCTATTGAAGGTGAAGACTTTGGCTTTTTTGATGAGGCTTTTCAAGCCGAAGAAATCAGCGCACAAAGTGTCATAAATGATGTCAGCAATGCAGAGAAAGCGGCAGACCCACTTGGTGTCATAGCTGACGATGATGAATTAGGCTTTGGTTTTTTTGAGGCATTAACCCCCGAATCCTTCGCCAATGAAATCGAGTTACTGAGTTCAAAGCCTGTGGCAACTCAGGTTGCTGAACCCGTCACCCCACGAGCCAATCAAGCTAAAGTCATCGCAGATAGTAGCCAAACTAAACGCGGCATATTTAAAGATAAGGATAAAAAGAGCGCGACTAACTCTAAAGCGTCCTCTGCTGTCAGTGTTCCCACCAGTGCTTCTGTCAATCCTAGCTCGCTTGCAGCACCTTCTTCAAATGCAACAAGTCCAAATACGGCATTCAGTTCATCCGCTATTTCCCAAAATACGCCCCAAGAAGTGAAAGCTGCGACTAAGAAACCTGCTGCGTCGGCCCAGGATGCTACTTTAAGGGTCGAAACCTCCAAAATAGATACCCTGGTCAATTTAGCGGGCGAGCTGGTGATCACTCAGTCCATGCTAACGCTAATTGGCAATGAAATGACGGGCGATTTAGGCGAGCGGCTGAAGACGGCACTCAATGAGTTGGAACGCAATACACGTGAGATGCAGGAAGCCGTTATGTCGGTACGTATGCTGCCAGTCTCATTTGTATTCAACCGATTCAATCGTTTAGTGAGAGATCTTTCTGAGCAACTGGGTAAACATGTCAATCTCGTTATTGAAGGTGGCAACACAGAAATTGATAAGGGCATGATTGAAAAGCTTGTCGATCCGTTGACCCATTTAGTACGCAACAGTTTAGATCACGGTATCGAAAAACCTGAAATACGGCTCGCAGCGGGTAAATCAGAAGCAGGCGTATTATCCCTAAAAGCCAGCCAAAGGGGCGGCAATATTGTTATCGCAGTGCATGATAATGGCGCGGGGTTAAACCGAGAACGCATTATTCAAAAAGCGCGGGAAAATGGTTTGCAAGTGGCTGATAACAGTAGCGACAAGCAAGTTTGGCAATTGATTTTTGCAGCAGGATTTTCAACCGCGCTTGAAGTCACTGATGTATCTGGCCGCGGTGTCGGTATGGATGTGGTGCGTCGGAATATCGAAGCCTTAGGTGGACGCATTGATATTGAGTCGGTTGAGGGCCAAGGTTCAACCTTTGAAATTCAATTGCCACTCACGCTCGCCATTGTAGATGGTATGAGTGTGTCTGTTGGCAATCAGATCTATATTTTGCCTTTAGTGCACATCATAGAATCCATTCAGCCACAAACGGAACAACTTAAATTTCTCGCTAAAGAACGGCTCTTAAAAGTACGTGAAGAGTACTTACCTCTACTTAATCTTTATCAACTGATGGAAATTGAACCCAATGCCAAGAGCCCAGAAGAAGGCATAGTGGTATTGCTGGAAAGTAACCACAAGCGCTTTGGCCTGTGCGTTGATGCCTTAGTTGGCCAGCAGCAAGTGGTGATTAAAAGTCTTGAAAAACATTATCGTAGGATCCCCGGTGTTTCCGGCGCCACCATTATGGGCGATGGTAGCGTCGCGTTGATCCTCGATGTCGAATCGCTTGCATTGCACATCAAAAATTAAGGAACAGCAAATGGAGAGTCGATCAACTATGGCCGCCAAAGTGGAATACAGTTCCCAAGATGAAGTCGAGTTTTTGAGCTTTGTATTGGGTGAAGAGCACTATGCCCTCGACATTATGTCTGTGAAAGAAATCCGCGGTTATGAGTCAGTCACCAAAATTGCCAACGCCCCCAGCTTTATAAAAGGCGTGATTAATCTACGCGGTGACATAGTGCCCATAGTGGATTTACGGATGAAATT
Source organism: Shewanella septentrionalis (assembly GCF_025370265.1). Classification (NCBI taxonomy): domain Bacteria; kingdom Pseudomonadati; phylum Pseudomonadota; class Gammaproteobacteria; order Alteromonadales; family Shewanellaceae; genus Shewanella; species Shewanella septentrionalis. The sequence goes on from NZ_JAMTCC010000013.1 coordinate 65,693, forward strand.
TGCTGTTGGAGCAGTCACATATAACGAATTCACTATCGTCATTATGCTCAACGTATTCGAGCGTATTGTCGGCATAGTGGTCGATGCCGTATCCGATGTAATTAAGCTGTCGACGGAGGAAATCTTACCCGCCCCAGAATTTGGAGTGGCGTTCGATAGCCGCTACCTTAAAGGCTTAGCCACGGTCGAGGATAAGATGATCATTTTAGTAAATATTCAGGCTCTGATCAGCAGTGATGAGCTGGGTCTAATTGATGCAAATAGTCTGACTGATCAGGAGTAACAATAATGAGTATCTTCAAATTTTTTGGCAATGATGAAGCGCGTGAACAAAGGGATGAAGAGCGTCAGCGCTATTTTCAGCTACTCGATAATAGTGGCAATAGCTTCATGATTGCTGACAGTCAGCGCAATATCATCTATGCGAATAAAGCCGTTGTCCGTTTGCTGCAAGAGGCCGAGGACGATATTCGTAAAGAGTTACCCCAATTTTCGGTCGCTAAACTGATCGGCAGTAATATTGATATTTTCCACAAAAATCCAGCGCATCAACGCAATCTATTAGAACGTTTGACTCAGTCCCATACTGCACAAATCACCATTGGCAAGCGTACCTTTAGGTTGATTCTGACGCCAATTATCACGGCTGAAAATAAACACTTAGGCACAGGTGTTGAGTGGATAGATCGCGCCGAAAGTATCGAAGCTGAGCGCGCAACTCAACGCATTCTTGAAGCGCTCAATAATACCAGTACCAACGTTATGATAGCCGATGCTAACCGTACGATCATTTATATGAATCGCTCGGTCGAAACTATGCTACGCCATTCTGAAAGTGAGATCCGTCAAGCCTTACCGCACTTTTCCGTGGATAAAATCATCGGTAGTTCGATGGATATCTTCCACCGCAATCCTGCCCACCAGGCGAATTTACTCGATAAATTAGACCGCAAATATGAATCGCTTATTAAGGTCGCTAGCTGCCATTTCCGTTTAACCGCTAGCCCCATAGTGTCTAAAGAAGGCGAGCGTTTAGGGACTGTGGTTGAATGGCTCGACCGCACTATTGAAGTGCAAACTGAGCAAGAAATTTCCCGCATTGTGACCGCAGCAGCAGCGGGAGATTTCTCCCAAAGGGCGGACACAGACGGCAAACAGGGCTTCTTCCTGATGCTGGCGAACAACTTAAATTCGCTAATTGAAACCTCGGACCGTGGGCTACAAGATGTGGCGCGCGTACTAATGGCACTTGCGGATGGCGATCTCACCACCCGCATTTATAACGACTATGAAGGCACCTTTAATGATTTGAAAAATTACTCAAATCAAACGGCTGAAAAGCTATCCTTTATGATCCAAGATATCCAGCGAGCGGCAGATACCATCAATACCGCCTCGGCAGAAATAGCCCAAGGCAACGCCGATTTATCCAGCCGCACCGAAGAGCAAGCTTCGAGCCTAGAGCAAACCTCGGCCAGCATGGAGGAGCTCACAGGTACAGTGAAACTCAATGCAGATAACGCCAGTCAAGCCAATGCCTTAGCCTCCAAAGCTTCGGAAGTCGCGGTGGACGGTGGTGAGCTTATCCAGCAAGTCGTACAGACCATGGCATCGATTAATGAATCGGCGCGTAAGATTGCCGATATTATTGGTGTTATCGATGGCATTGCATTCCAAACCAATATCTTAGCGCTTAATGCTGCGGTAGAAGCCGCGCGGGCGGGCGAACAAGGCCGTGGCTTTGCAGTGGTCGCATCAGAAGTGCGCAGCTTAGCCCAACGTTCGGCCAATGCCGCTAAAGATATCAAGGCATTGATCTCAGATTCCGTGTCCAAAATCGAGAGCGGCAACAGCCTCGTCGGTAAGTCCGGTGATACCATGAAGGAAATCGTCATCGCCATTAAACGGGTGAACGACATCATGGCGGAGATAGCTTCAGCCTCTAATGAGCAGGCCATAGGTATCGATGAGATCAGTAAAGCTGTGGTGCAAATGGATGAAATGACCCAGCAAAACGCCGCCTTGGTTGAAGAAGCGGCCGCTGCAGCTGAAAGTATGCAATCCCAAGCACAACAACTGTCGGACAGTGTTGCCAGCTTTCGCGTAGACGATGAGGATGAAGCCCCAAGGCACAGTAACGCGCGATTAGCAGCGCCTAAAGCGAAAGCGGTGAAACCCCTTAAGCAGCTACAACCTGTTGCAAGAGCAAGGGCTACAGATAAACCTAAAACCAATGCGATGAAGCCCATAAAGCAAGATCAAGATGAATGGGAAGAATTTTAATTGAGCGAAAATAAACCATTGGATCGAGAGTTTGCCTATACCTCGGTGCATTTTAATACCGCAAGGACGACGCTATATCGCTTAGCGGGGATCAAGCTCGCCGATAGCAAGGATGCTATGGTGTATAGCCGTTTAGTGCGGCGGATCAGGACATTGAAATTAGCCGGATTTTCGGCTTATTTTGAGCACCTGTTAAGTCATGAAAACGAGCATCAAGAATTTATTAATGCGTTAACCACTAATCAAACGGCTTTTTTCAGGGAACCGCATCACTTTGAGGTGTTAAAACAGTATTTAATCGATAACCCTGATACGCGCAGGATCTGGTGTGCGGCTAGTAGCACAGGGGAAGAACCTTACTCCATAGCCATTGTCGTCGCTGAACATTTCAACAGTTTTAAAACGCCTATCGAGATCATTGCCTCCGATATCGACAGCGGCGTGCTTAAAAAGGCTGAAATGGGCATTTATCCCTTAGACAGGATCGATACTGTCAGCGATATCCGTAAGAAACGGTTTTTTCACCGCGGACGCGGAGCACAGTTGGGGAATGTGCGCGTGGTGCCTGAATTAAAACAAATGATCAAATTTATTCGCATCAATTTACTCGATTCATTTTGGTCGTTAAAAACGCCAATCGATGTGATTTTTTGCCGAAATGTAATGATTTATTTCGATAAAGAAACCCAGGAAGTCATTTTAAAACACATGATGAACTCCCTCAGCGAGGATGGGCTTTATATTGCGGGGCATTCTGAAAATTTCAACATGTTCCCGCAAATTATCACTGCCGTAGGCCAAACAACCTATCGGCCAGTGAAGGGGCTCATGAGTGCTAAAACCTAATATCGAATATGCCATTTCAGAGCCTAATCGCTATCATGACCACCATTTTGGTTGCGATGCAGTGAAGATCTTGCCAGGCGAGTATTTTGCCACCCGTGAAGATACCATGATAGTGACAGTGTTAGGCTCCTGTGTATCCGTGTGTTTGTATGATCCTAAGCTCAAAATTGGCGGAATGAATCATTTCTTATTGCCAAGCGATAACAGCAATTGCACAGGGGTGCTTGCCGACTCAGCCCGTTACGGTGTGTATGCGATGGAGTTATTAATCAACGACTTGCTCAAGCTTGGCGCGCAGCGTAATTCACTCGAAGCTAAGGTGTTTGGGGGCGGCAACATGTTGCGTAGTTTTACTGTACACAATATTGGTGAGCGTAATGCGGAGTTTGTGATTGAATACCTCAATCTTGAAAATATCCCTATCATTGCGGCCGATTTACTCGATGTCTATCCACGTAAGGTGTATTTCTTTCCCCATACGGGCAAAGTGAAAGTGCGCAAAATTAAGACCATGCACAACAGCACCATTCTTGACCGAGAAAGTGAATACCGCTTACGGGTTCGTAATCTCCCCACGGGCGGCGACGTTGAACTATTTGGTGATTAAGTTATGACGATCAAAGTACTCGTTGTTGATGATTCAGCGCTGATGCGCAGCCTACTGGGTAAAATGATTGAGGCTGACCCTGAGTTGTCTCTGGTTGGGCTCGCTGCCGATGCCTATGAGGCCAAGGATCTGGTGAATCAATTTCGCCCCGATGTGATTACTTTAGACATTGAAATGCCCAAAGTAGACGGTTTAACATTTTTGGATCGCTTGATGAAAGCCAGACCTACAGCTGTAGTGATGATTTCATCGTTAACCGAGCAGGGCGCGGATGCGACCTTTAATGCCTTGGCCTTAGGTGCGGTGGATTTTATCCCTAAACCCAAATTAGACTCGCCCCAAGGTATCCATGATTATCAGGATTTGATTTTAGATAAGATCAAATCCGCCTCGAAAGCCAAAATCATCAAGCCGCAGAAATTTGTTGAGCCAGTACGGCCAGTGTCGAGTAAGCGGCCGGTATTAGCCAATACAACCCTGACACAGCATTTAGTTGCAATAGGTGCTTCCACAGGCGGCACCGAAGCCATTTTATATGTATTACAGCACTTACCTGCGGCTATGCCGCCGATAGTGATCACCCAACATATGCCAGCTGGGTTTACCCGCACTTTTGCTGAACGTTTAAATCGACAGTCACGGATCACTGTTAAAGAAGCCGAGCATGGGGAACGACTCTTACCTAGTTATGCCTATGTTGCACCAGGGGATCATCACCTTGAGATCATCAAAGTGGGTGGCAGTTATAAAGTCAAATTAACCCAAGATGAAAAGGTCAGTGGCCACAGACCTTCGGTCGATGTGATGTTTACGGCCTTGGCCCAATGCGCCGCGCCCAATATCAGCGCGATGATATTAACCGGCATGGGCAAAGATGGCGCCGAAGGTATGGTGGTGCTGCATCAAAAAGGCGTCACCACTTTTGCCCAAGATGAACAAAGTTGTGTGGTATTTGGTATGCCACGAGAAGCGATAAAATGCCGTGCGGTAGATTATGTGGTGGAGTTATCGCTGATGCCGAACAAACTTATCAACCACTTAAGCTCACTGTGATGGCGGCATTGAATGGTCTTCAACATTAACCATCAATCTGGCGGTGAGGCAGATAATAAGACATGACGGCTTGACTGATATTGTGGCTAGGTTAAGTGAGTCAATCCTGCTCACTTGGTGAAACCACTAATTGATTTCGGCCTAGTCGTTTCGCTTCGTACAAGTGTTTATCCGCCAGTAATAAGCAATCTTGAAACTCTTCACATTCGTCCGAGAACACTAAGCCGCCGCTGAGCGTCACTTTAAACTCGACGCCATCTTCGACAAATACAATATGGCTAAAGCTCTCGCGGATCGCATTTAACTTAGCAATGGCCAGTGGCTTTTGCATATCTGGCAGCACTAGCATAAATTCCTCGCCACCGTAGCGACCGGTAAAGTCCGTTTGCCGTAAGGATTGTTGTAACAGATGGGCAAAGGCCAGCAACACCTTGTCACCACCAGCATGGCCATAGGTGTCGTTAACCTTCTTAAAGTGATCTAAATCGAACATAGCAATACACACTTGAGAGTTAATCCGTTTAGCCACGTTATAGCAACGTCTCGCGGCAACCAGAATTTGGGTATGGTTTAACAGCCCTGTTAGGCTGTCGCGGCTTGCCGAACTGCGAATATCATGGCCACGTTGGGCGCGGGAAATCACCTGGGCGACAAATAAGCTCGGTGCAGTTTGCTTCGAAATCAAGTCATCTGATCCCGCTTGTATGATGCTGACTTTATTCTGCATCGTATCGTCAGAACTCAACACTAGGATGGGGCTCGAGGTGTATTTATCCAGTTGGCGGATCATCTTTGCCAGCTCAAGCCCGTTCACTTCGGGCATGTATAAATCGAAGATAAACAGATCGGGTTCAAACTGTTCAAGGGCGGGTAACACTTGCTCGGCACTCGACAAGCCTTTCACCATTAAACCGTGACTGCGTAATAGGCTTGAAAAATAATCCACCATAGATTGTTGGTCATCCACCAGTAATACCTTCAAAGGCTGTTTCTCTGACATCTTGAGAGATTGATGAATTTTGCGCACCAATAAGGTGGTTTCAGCGGGTTTGACAAAATATTCGCTGACATTGGCGCGAATGGCCAATAGCCGCATGTCAAAATCCCCCCGCGACGATAAAACAAACACTCGAGTATTGTTCTTCTCAAACTCAGTAGCAGCTTCGAACAAGGCTTCTTCAGTCCAATCGGGTAGAATTAAATCTAATAAAATCAGATCGAAGGGCGATTCATTTTGCACCACCAGAAAACTCGTGAAATCCAAAAAGTGCTGCACACTAAAACCGAATTCCCGCAGCTGTTTAGTGATCATAACTCCCACGTTATTATCGTCTTCTATGATGGCAATATGGTGTTCATGGCGCGCCTTTGATGGTTTATAGGGGCTTTGCTGCATTTGCGCCTCCACCACTGGCGCCGACGGTTGACCGCGCATATTGTTTTGCAACAACTGGTGGAAGAGGGTATCTAAACCCTTGATCGTTGGTAGTTCGGGAGCTGGCGCATTGAGCAACCCTTTAAGCTGCAGCTCAAGTTTATCGACTATGTGTTTGGTATCCGACAACCCAAAGGTTTCGCTCGACCCTTTTAAGTTATGCACCTCGCGATACACAGCCGACAGCATGTGTGCATTCCAATTCTTACGCAACGAAATCCACAAGGTAATGATTTGCTTCTTTTTATCCGGCAGCGCATGTAAAAACTGTCGTCTAAGCTGCTCTAACGAATCTTCAAAACTCATAGGCAATAGATATCCTAAATAATTGAGCCATAGGTTTTCCGTGTGGTCGCTACCTCGGGACGATGAAACCCTTTTACACTGATACTAAAATTGACTCTGTTCTCCACAGAAGGATGCAACAGATTCAATCAATTGCGCGTATTTTCTCTCTGACTAATAGAGTGTAAACCACTGCAAAAAAAACGACGGAGAAATGTAGAGATGTCGCTTCCCTAAATAGACTTCCTTTTTAAATCGCCAATATTCGCGTTGTGACATAAAACGGCAAAACGTAAAATATTTTATGTAAAACAGCAGGATAATGATGATGTGTATTTTGTATCAAAAGCGATTGTGATAAGTTAGCGTCATTAAAAACAATCACTTGTTGCAAAAGGATCCTTGTCAGTGAGCATAGCATTTTATAATGACCACGCCGAAATACTCGCGGCACAGTATTTCTCTAAAACCTTTGAAGAAGTGCATTCAAGTTGGTTACATCATCTTTTACCTTTACTCGCCAAAAATACACTGTCGATATTGGATGTTGGAGCCGGTTCTGGGCGGGATGTGCATTACTTAGCCCAAAGGGCACAGGGCAAAAAGACGCAAATTATAGCAATCGAACCTGCTATTACTTTAGCGAAAATGGGGCAGGTGTTAACCCGAGATTTGCCCGTGAGCTGGATTGAGGATGGTTTACCTCAGTTGCAAAAAGTGGTTGGCCTAGCGCAACAGTTTGATCTGATTTTACTCAGCGCTGTGTGGATGCATTTATCACCCTCTGAGCGCCCACTTGCACTGGCAACACTCTCACGTTTACTCAATTTGACGGGACTTTTAGTCATCAGTTTGCGCCATGGTCCAAGCCCCGATGCGCGCGTTATGCACCCCGTTAGTGCTGATGAACTGCTCACATTGGCTGCAGATTGTCAGCTACAACTTTTAGATTCGAGCCAAGATGAGACTGACAAACTCGGTCGCACACAAGTGCATTGGCAGACGCTAGTTTTTACATCCAAACTGATGCCAAGCGTAAATGCACCTGAAGCAAGCGTTATTATTCAGGGTCGTCATCATGCCGATTGATGCGAGAAGACAAGTTGAATTTATTAGCTATTTACAACGTCTGTTGGTTGAAGGGGATTTCGTTGCAACATATAAATTTGCCTTACTGCATGCGATCGCAGATGTCTGCATCGAACGGCCATTAATACTCAATGCCGATCCTGAACAGAAAACCGCCATCAGTATTGATGAACTGGTTGAAAAGTTTATTGAACTCTATTGGCAACACTCTTTACCTTTTGGTGCTGTTAATGCGCATTTTGTTCTACTCCAAAATAATGGAAAGCAATCAGCCTTAATCAACAGTTTGATTGAGCTACGTAATCAAGGCGTTAACAGTTTATCCCAGTTAAAAGCGCATCTTAGTTATCCTGCTCTATTCAGTAAAACGCGCGGCACCGTTAAAGAGGGCCCGTTATGGCGCTTACAAATTTTGTCCCGAAACGCAGATTGTTTTCTTTATCCCCATGATAAAACTAAAAATTATATCGAGTTGAATCCGGGTATCGCATTCTGCTTCAGGCGATTTCATGATTTAGTGGTGTCATTGGCTCGTACTCAATGGGTGCAGAAAGTCGCCGAATTTCCCGCAAATCAGGTCGTTATTGGCAATAAAGGCAATTTAAGCGAGTTTCTATTTGGCAGTGACCGACAGACGATCACTCACGCCAGACCTGTACTACTTGATATCCAAAAAGGCCAATGCTTCTATTGCCATAAGTCATTAAAAGAAACTGGCGAAGTGGATCACTTTATTCCTTGGACACGATATCCTAATGATTTAGGGCATAATTTTGTCCTCGCTCATAGCAGTTGCAATAACAATAAACGCGATCATCTTGCCGCTCAGCACCATAAAGATAACTGGTATGAACAAAATATTATCCAGCATGGCCAAGCGTTGCACTCTGAACTCAGCCGATATTTCGTCTGTGAGAGTGATCGCTCTGAAGCCATTACGACTTGGGCTTATCAGCTTGCAGGACAAAATCGCTCGCCTCTATGGCTCGATAAAAAGACCTTTGTGCCTTTTAACGCGACAGATAATGACTTATCGAGCACAGCAATTTAGATATTGAGGAAAACGGGCGATGGATAGCCGATTTAAGCGTAGTTTTTTGATGTTGTTCATCATGGCGATTTTAGCGCTACTGATTGACCATTATCATGGTCGTTGGTTTCGTGTTGAGTTTTCCCAAGTATTTGCAGAGCTAGCTCAGCCGTTGCAACAAGTTTGTATAAAACAGAATTGGCAATGGTGTTCAGCGAGCTCTATGCCATTAATGACTCGTGTTAATGATCTGCCTAATATTAAGCAGCAAGTAGATGAATATCATGGTGAAGATCAGTACCTAGGTTGTGATTTGTTGACTGTGCAAGAAGGACTCATTGCACAACAAAAAGTGGAGGGTGTTTATACTTGGGTTGATGAGAATGGCATAACTCATTTTTCTGATATAAATCATGCATCAGCTGAGAGTAAGTTAACTCAATATACTGAACCTAAATACAATTTCGAATTGAACATTGATTCCTTAGTCAGTACTCCACCGCCATTTTTTAGGGACCGACTGACCAGCACTATCAATCAAATCGATCAAATTTATCGTCAATATCTACCCAAGCGCACCCTACAGCCCATTAAGGTTAACTTGATGCTTGCAGGCAATTTAACTGCCTATAATAAACTTAAAAGACAGTACGCATCCACGGTGGGTGCAAGCCAAGGATTTTATTCAAGTCAGCATAATTTGGCCGCAGTTTGGCACAGAGAAGATGCTCAAGCGTTTCGTACTGCAATTCACGAAAGCGTTCATGTCATTAATGCGGGTCAATTTGGTCATACTCCGCGCTGGTTTAATGAAGGCATGGCGGAATATTTTGAATCGCCCGCTTTTCTAGAAACGATTGATACAAATAATCGTTATGATGCCATCATTCAAAACAATTCCAGCCGAGGTCACTCATATCGTGTCGTTGACGAATCTATTTCTTTATCAATGGGATTGAGTGAACTATTAACGGCTTCAGACCATGATTGGCAGGGGCAAAAACAAGCTGCGTTATACCAGCATGCTCACAGTTTTATGGCTTTCCTCTTTAGCACTCGCCAAGGTCGAGTGACCTTAAAGCAGCTTTTGCTGCAATTGAGTGAGCAACGCTGCCAAGCTAAAGTAATCGATGAACTATTTACACGTTATCCTGATGGTATTAAACAACTGGATCATGATTGGAAAACGTGGCGTTGATTCAGTTTAAAAAATCTTAATTATCTATTTTTAAAGGAAAGGTATGACAGAGTTACTAAAGGGATTATTTCACTTTTATTGATAATACATGTCTAGTTTTGGAGGTTCGATGATGAAATCGATTTTCTTACTGGCCATATCTGTGCTTGTGCTGATAGGTTGTACAACGCCTAAATCGCCAAGCGAAGTGTATGACGAGTACAATGCTAAGGTACAGCAGGGGATGAGTTATCAAGAGGACAAGGCTTACTATACCCAACGTAAGCAAGCGGATGTTGAATCTAAGTTCCCACAGTATATGCAGCAGATGAAGCAGTCCCGCGATGAAGTGATCGCATCTTATCTTTCATTTTCAAAAGCGGCTGCCAAGTGCAAAGCACTCACCTTAGTGTCGCAGGTGATAGATGGGGATACGGCCGTCCTTGAATATGCACAAAAAGATCTTTGTGGTAATGCATCGGAGGCGAATGAAAAACAAAGAATTAGTATGATAAATGAAGGTGGTTGGAAAATTGATGAGCTCCAAATTAGTCTCTAAATCACTTGGAATGTCGTATCAATGACAGGATTTTATGAGTTTTTTAGCCTGCCAAACGGAGTTGAGGTTACTTGTCCCCATTGTGCTGGCTGCGCCATTTTTACCTTTGCCCATGTTTTTCGTTTAGAGAAAAAAGATGTGCATTTATTTGAGGGTCGGCAGTTTGAGATCAAGCAGTTTAATCAAAGATTTGCCCATAAATGGCCTGGTGTGCTGTTTTTCCCTCCGCTATTGGATGCTTCTTGGCAGGAAAAATTGCCAGAAAAATACCAAGGTACTTCGACTTGGGAACATAGGGCGAACAGTGCTTTTACAGATGGTACAGATCTTGGTCTTATTTGTTGTTATCAGTGTATGGCAAAACAGAAACATCGACTTGAATGGCCCAATGACGCATTTTATTCCCTTGAGTTTAAAGGTCATTCACTTTGGGCATTTAATAAACAGATGATGCTTCAGATCCGTGATTACATTCAGGCTAAAGATCGCAATGCGGTATTCGAGTCTGAGCCGATAGTCATTCGACATTTGCCGACAATTTTTAAACTGGCTAAAAATCGCGAGATATTGGTTAAAAAAATTAATAAGCTAATTTATAGCCCATAGTTTCTACATACCTATTTCAAAGACTTGTGTGGTCAATCTCATCGAGTAGTTGTGTTAAGTTGTCTGTGACTCGGATATTTGCTTTTCTATTAGTTATTACAGTTAGCGGGTCTATTATCATGTCGAAATATCATATTGGCACTACCGAGGATGAATTCGAACCCGGTTCCGGCGGCCATATACTTCGTAACAAACTCGCGATAACCGATGAAGAGGATATGGCAGAGGTAGAGACTCAGTTGTTACTAAAGCTTTATGAGTACGTGTTTCAATCTGGTGTTATTGAAAGCGAGCATCTATCGGTTGGTATGCTCTTTGAGTGGCATCGAAAATGGCTCGGTAATGTTTATTACTGGGCTGGTGAGCGGCGTACAGTCAATATGGGAAAAGGTGGTTTCGAATTTACGGCAGCGGCTCAAATACTTAAGTGTCTCACTCAGTTTGAAAAGGAATATTTAAGCAAGTTCAATGGCTTAAATTCGTTTTCTAGAGACGAAGTTGTGCGTTACTTGGCTGAAAGTCATGTGGAATTTATCCTAATTCACCCATTTAGAGAGGGAAATGGACGTTTGTCACGTTTGATACTCGATGTGATGGCAGTAAAGGCGGGTTATCTCCCACTTGATTATGGGATTTGGGAACAAAATAGAGATTTTTATTTTAAGTCAATTCAAGCAGGGTTGGGTGGGGATTATCAACATATGGCTCGTTTGGTAAACGATGTGCTCAGCGCTAAAAACGAATGAAGTTTAGGCTAAGGTCAAATGACTGAAACGGCTTTTTTTGGCCTTCAATTTTGCTTCAACTTCAGCCGTAGTTTTACCCGTCTCAATAGCGGTTGAACTGGCCACAGCGCGATAGAGTCGATTTTGAGTCACTTGTGTGTTTTTTGATTTAGTTTTCATAGGATCAACCTCAATTAAGTGCATGAATTATAGCACTCTAGATAACGAATAGACAGCTGTGTATCCAAGGCCCAAAGCAGCAATACTTCATGTTTTACCAATCATATCGCTCTTTAGATATCGATAAAAAGTCGTCAGTAGGTTCTCCAATGACGACTCTTTTAATCAAGCTGACATAGCCGATTAAGGTTTATCAAAGCACAACATTACGCGCTTTTTCTCGCTTCCATTTCAGCTTGGCTTGAAAGGTACTCATCGAAGGTACCTTGGAAGTTAATCACTTTTTTATCTTTAATATCAATGATACGTGTTGCGAGCGACGATACAAACTCACGGTCATGGCTGACGAATATCAAAGTGCCTTCAAAGTCTTTCAACGCATTATTAAGTGCTTCGATGGCTTCCATGTCCATGTGGTTTGTCGGTTCGTCCATGATCAGCACGTTGATGTCTTGCATCATTAACTTACCGAATAACAAGCGGTTTTTCTCTCCGCCTGAACAGTTACGCGCTTTCTTGTTCGCATCATCTTCGGTGAACAGCAGACGGCCTAACATGGCGCGTACCATAAGATCGTTATGCTTGGGTTGGCGCCATTGTGACATCCAATCCATTAGCGTGTAGTCATTATCAAATTCGTCACTGCTGTCTTGTGGGCAGTAGCCGATTGATGCGTTTTCTGACCACTTGATCACGCCTTTATTATGTTCTAGATCATTGACTAAGCAGCGTAGGAAAGTGGTTTTACCCACGCCGTTTTCGCCGATAATCGCTAATTTTGCACCGGCTTCGAGGATTAAGTCGCCGCCTTCGAATAGCAGTTCACCATCAAAACCGTGGGCCAAATTTTCGAGGATCAGTGCTTGGCGATGCATTTTCTTGCCAGCATCGAAACGAATAGAAGGGTGGATACGGCTAGAGGATTTGACTTCATCGAGCTTGATCTTGTCCATTTTCTTCGCGCGCGAGCTGGCTTGTTTTGCCTTAGATGCGTTGGCACCGAAGCGGTTAACGAAGTCTTGCAGCTCTTCGATTTCAGCACTTTTCTTAGCGTTACCCGACAATAATTGTTCGCGCAGCAATGCCGATTGTGCGAGGAAGTATTCGTAGTTACCTGGGTAAATGCGCAATTCGCCATAATCGATATCCGCCATGTGGGTACAGACGGCATTTAAGAAGTGCCTATCATGGGAAATAATGATCATGGTGCATTTACGTTTGTTCAACTCGGTTTCTAACCAGCTAATGGTATGGATATCCAAGTTGTTGGTTGGTTCGTCGAGCAGCAGAATATCTGGGTTGGCAAATAGCGCTTGGGCTAACAAGACCCGCAATTTCCAGCCCGGTGCCACTTGTTGCATCAGACCGTAATGGAAAGATTCTTCAATACCCGCTTCGAGCAGAATTTCACCGGCGCGACTTTCAGCGCTGTAACCATCCATTTCGGCAAATTCACTTTCAAGATCGCCAACGCGCATGCCATCTTCTTCAGTCATATTCGGATTGGCGTAAATGGCATCGCGTTCCTGTTTGACTTTCCACAGGGCAACATCCCCCATGATCACCGCATCGATCACACTGTATTGTTCAAAGGCGAACTGATCTTGGCTCAGAGTACCGACTTTTAAGCCGGGCGTGATAGACACATTACCAGAGGTTGGCGCTAACGCGCCGCTTAAGATCTTCATAAAGGTCGATTTGCCACAGCCATTCGCGCCGATCAAACCATAGCGGTGACCATTGCCAAATTTCGCTGAAATGTTTTCAAACAATGGCTCTGGGCCAAACTGCATCGTGATGTTCGCGGTAGAGATCAAAGGAGCTTTCCTAGGTATTTGCTAACGGGGATTGTGATAAACAAGCCTCAAAATGAAACATGCGCTTCACCCACTCTAAGCCAAAATAGTAAAGTGGGGATAATAAGGTCGCGGAGTATACAGACTAAGGGCTGAATATGCGAGCAAGTATGTGATGCGCAGCCATAAATCGAGCCGTTTCAGTTGCGTTTATTTGCGGATAGGTGAAGGCGTGAGTTTATAGCTGTTTGCATGATATCGCAGATATGCCGAGCTAAGCTGCCAGTTTACGGTATTATTTCTTTGTACTAAAGCCGGCGCCAAACCTTGCTAGCGCAAATAAAAGAAGGCGTTTAGCGTATTTACCGTTATTATTCCCGCAGTTTTGTCGAGCAGCAGATTTTACGGCTAAAATTTAATGGCTCAGTTTGAAGGCTGTAGGGCTGTAAGGCTGTAAGATCTAAGTGTCGCGAGTTTTGTAGCGAATTAAGTCACTCGTTTAACCACTCAATACCGTAAACTAATACTTTAAAATCAGCCAATTGGGCTGGATTTGGAATTTCCATGATAGAAGAGCAACAGAACAACCCATTACACGGCCTTAAACTCGAGACAATGATCACTGAGTTAGTCGATTTTTATGGTTGGAAAATTTTATACGCTGCATTAAAGCTAGGCTGCTTTAACACTAACCCGACCATTGAGGCCTGTATTATTTTCCTCAAAAAGACCGAATGGGCGCGGGAGAAAGTGGAAAACTTCTACTTATACCGATTCAAGCGTATGCCTAAAGCCGTCGGTGAGCAGTTTGATCTTAAGCCACGTGAACGTGGTTTTGCCTCGGGTATCGTCCCGCGTAAACCGATGGAGCTAACATTAGCCTCTATCGCTGAAATGCAAGCCAAAGCCAGCGCCGAGTACGAAGCGGGTAACCGCCGTCCAAATTCTGGCAAGCGCTTTGGTAATGACGTGGGTAAAGGCGCTGGCAAAAAAACTGCGGGTGGACGGGGAACGGGTTCTGGCTATGGTTCGTCCAATAGCAGCTCACAGCGTCGCAGCGAACCCAGACATGATTCAAAAAATGATTCAAGAATGACTGAGCGTTCAGGACCAAGCCCATCGACGGATGATAACGATCCTTGGGGTACTAAGCGCAGTTAATTCGATGTTAGTCGCCCTGAATGAAGTTATTGTTTTAACTGTGTGGTAGAGGATTTAGGCGGGTGTAAACGAAAGAGGGTAGCCGTAGTTCTCGGCTAACCTCTTTTTTTGATTAATAATTCAATTTATTGAATGCTGGTTAGCAAATTATCGGGGGTTATTATTTTGAATTTGCATATTCCCTGCATAAATAGTTACCCCCTTCAATTTTCGTTCGCGTTCCGCTAAGTGCAAATAGCTACTTGCATAACGCATTATTCGCAGTGGCATTTCAAGCAGCAAATTGGCCCTATTGCATGTCGAGTTGTTTGGCTATGCTGCTCCAAGGTAACCATTTAAACGCTTGGTTGGCATCGGGTAAGTGGTTGTGACCATCCTGTACCACCAGCATTCCCTGTTGCCAAACACCATGGCCGACGGGCAAATGCGTGACAGCCAGCCCATCGGTTTCTGAAGCGCCGTCTATGCTGGTTTCGCGGCCATTCTCCATGCCGTTTAAGTTCACCCCAATGCGGAAACGCCCCACTTGGCTATAAGGCTCGCTTGCTTGATAAAGCAAATAACTGTTATTACCTTGGCTTGAGACCACCAGCAAATCTTGTTTTTGCCGTGAATGCTCGCACCTTGGTAGAGTGAAATCCCTTCCACATCGGCGACTAAATCCCCCCCGGCTTTGATGATCAGTTTGCCCTCAGTGCTGGCGTTCGGTTTGGCATCAAAGCGCCAAATGCCTTTGTCTTCTTCACCGATAAACAGTGCATGTTGGGCTTCATCGACCACGCAGCCTTCAACTTGGCTAGGGGTATGAATATTCCGCACGAGTTTGATACTGGGGCCATTTTGCTGCCAGTCGACACGATATTGGGAGATGCGGCCGGACGTGTCTCTTCATTTTGACCACTAACTTAATGCAAGTCTTTCGTTATTAGTTAATATAAAAGTGAACTTATATTCAAAAAAATGCGTATTAGTTAGCTGATTGTCCGAGGCTATACCTCTGATTTTGCATATTTAAAGCATAGATATTCATGTAAACACGGATTAAGGATGCATATTCTATGTTGTCATTTTTCATTGATTTAACTTTAAGGATAAAATAAGGCTTATGCTGAGTACTTAAAGGCATAAACTCGCGAGTTTTAGAGTGATCCCTGCTAATCTGATTGAGTCTATTTAATGTTATCGCTAGGAAGGCCGATGGATAAGAAACCCCTTGAATTGGTTTACCCATTTATAACGGAAGCTTTGCGGCTGAGCGAGAATGGTCTAGCGGTGTTAGACAAGCATAATCATTTTATCTTTTATAATAATACCTTTGCGAAAATGTTTGGTTTTGTTGATCAAGACATGGTCGGCAAGCATTTTGACGACATGATGCGCTTTGCCTTTACCCATAAACAGGGACCGAAAATTGAGCATGAAACCATAGAGGAATGGCTCGAGCTTATTCATGCGAATCAACGTAAATCGGCTTTTAGACGTTTTGAAGTGGATCTGGTCGACGGTAGCTGGTTGCAACTCTCGGAGCAGGTTTATCACAATGGCGATATGGTGATTGTTTGCACGGATATCACCCAGCTAAAGCAGGTCGAGTTTGCCCTCAGGAATGCGCAAACGGAGTTAAATCGCCTCGCGCTCACCGATGAGTTAACGGGGATAGCCAATCGGCGGCACTTTTTTCAGCAGTTAGAGCACGAAATCAAACGCTTGAGTCGCTTACAGTTGCCATTATGCCTAGTGATGATGGACATCGATAATTTTAAACTGGTTAATGATCGCTACGGCCATCAAGTCGGTGACAAGATATTGCAACATTTTACCCAATTCATCAGCACTCGAACGCGTCCCTACGATATTTTTGGCCGCCTCGGCGGTGAAGAGTTTGCACTACTACTGCCAGAAACCACGGTTGATACCGCTCAAAAAATCGTAATGCGTATGATGTCATCCCTTGCCAATGAGGACATTTCTGCAATCGTGGCTGATTTTCAATATCAATTTTCAGCAGGGGTCAGCGCCTTAACCCCTGTGATTATTCGCCATAGTATTGATAACAGTACTGATATTGCAGATGTGGAGCAGGTTGCATTGCCCATTGGAACCGGAAGTCAGTGCCGCTCGGATGCTGAAAAGCTGGTGGCCGAGGCCGATAAAGCACTCTATCATGCTAAAACCCTCGGACGAAATCGTGCGGTAATATGGGACGAGGTGATGTTACCTCGCCACAAGCCCAGCTAAACAAAGCATTCGACATTCAGTGCATTAGTACTCAAGGGAAACTGTGTTAATCAATCAGCAATATACCCGCCATGGACCCGATTACCGATTTGGTGAGCAGGTGACATTTCTTGATGTTAAACAAACCTTTGGTTTTAGTCATGTACGTGTTGGCCGCTGGGTTACGCGGGATGAATCGCGCCTTGCTGCGGATCTGGTGTTTGATTCGCTCGCCGATCTGGCCTTTATCTTAAAGTTGCCACCTTTGACGTTAGGGCTGCGCGAAACCGTGAGTCTGGCTTTTGGTCATGGCGGTCAAAAAGGCGTTCAGGCCCATTATGCGCCCGCGACTCGGGAATTGGCCTTGGCAAAAAATGCCGGTGCTGGCGCTTTAGCCCATGAGTTTTGGCATGCGTTTGACCACTATATTGCCGCCAAGTCCTTCAAATCTTCGTCTAAGCGGTTTCAATGCGCGAGCGATCTTTGGTTGTCGGATCTGCCCATCATAGAACATCCACTGAATGCACGCTTATCAGAGATCTTCAAGGTAACGTTTTTGAGTGGTGATGGCGATGAGCCCCATGATTATGTGCGCCGAGCGATTGCCTTAGACAAAAAACATGGCATGCAGTACTTCGCACGGCCAACTGAAATGATGGCGCGGGCATTTGAAGCCTGTATTGAATCCTATGATGCGATTTCGAATCCGTATTTAGTGTCTGGGACACGCTTTTCAGCAATGGCAAAGGAGGGCGCTTATCCCGATGAAGCCCACCGAAAAGTGATTTTTAACGCTTTGATCAATTACTTCGAGCCACTAGGAATGGCATTGAGTAAACATCCGCTTGGCTGATTATAATCTTTTGAAAGTACGTCAAAATACGGTAAATGGCAGTGTGATGCGAGTACAAGCTTGGTTGGCAAGTCGACAAATTCGAAGCTGATTTAACTATTCAACGGTGAGTGAAGGTGTGAGTCGTGCCGTTTTGCTTAGTCGAAAGTGTTTGCCAGCAATAGGCCAAACTGTGGCGGATAGCATCGAGATATTGGGACGCCTGAGTATCCATTAAATACCAATAACTGGGTTTTGATTCTGGCATGTGATTAAAAAATAATGCTTCGGCATTGATGACTTGTTTTAAATCCGCATATTTCAGCCAAACGTCGATAGGCGTATGAGCCAGCGTAATCAACCAATCGAGTTGTATGTGTTTTGCGGAATGTGACATATCTGCCGATGGGGTTGAATCTTGTAAACGCGCAAGTAAATCAAAAGGATTGTCCGTTTTCATCATCATTGAAGTTTGGGATCCACGCGCTTTGTCTGTTGCAGGAAAATTTGATAGATGAATCGGTGGCAGAGTGAACTCCGGCCAGTCAAGTGTGGGCGCGAGCGTCTGCGCAATCCGCCGCTCGCCTAACCAGTTATGCACCATGCACGGTAAGTGGTCTTCAGGCGGTAAATCACTGGGCCTTGCTAAACTCGGAAACAGCGACATACGCTGCACTTGCACTTGCACATGCTGAGACAACTGCTGCATCAACACAATTGTGGTTAAGCCAGATGAAGGCCAGCAGCCAAGCTGAGGCCTTAATTCAATCGCAACCTGTGTCAATGCTTGGGTAAGCAAATCACTTTGCGGGTGACCTTGTACCACAAAGGCATATTTTGACTCAGCAAAACCGCCGTTAGCGATATTCACTATCAGATTATTTTGAGTACTTTTCTCATGCCATTGCGTGCCGTTAAAGATAAATGTCGTACCTGCAGTCGCTGGCTGCCAATTGCCAGAAGCATTCCCAATAATGGTCACTTGCTTGAAGGCAAGTTGATGCGCCAACGTGTGAAGATCGACCCGCGAATGTGGCATCTGTAAATGCTGGTGCATATGGGTATGAGACTTAGGCATAGGCTGAACATCTGTTTCACGGGTTTTAAATGGACTTCATTGTAATAGATATCTCCCTGAGCCCAAAGGCTTAATCCGCCAACACAAATCGGCATTAACAACATTTTTAAATTTAAAAAGAAATTTTAAAGATGAAGAGAGACAACTTGCTCAAGAACGGAGAATCATTAGTTTTTAGTAATTATATAGGAATTAGGACAAATGGAGATAAAGCAAGAAATGGTACACCCGAGTGGACTCGAACCACCGACCCCTACCATGTCAAGGTAGTGCTCTAACCAACTGAGCTACGGGTGCACTGTTTGAATTTCAAATTTAGACTCTTTTAATAGAGTGGTACACCCGAGTGGACTCGAACCACCGACCCCTACCATGTCAAGGTAGTGCTCTAACCAACTGAGCTACGGGTGCATCGTAAATATTAACTTGCTATTCAAAAGCGTTGCGCCTTGGAACGAGCGCTATATTAGGGGCATAGCGCAGGGCTGGCAAGCAAAAAAATCAAATTTGTCGTCAAATGGTGAATTGCTGTGCAACTTGTCCAGTGTTTCAACAAAGTTGTTGATATAACGGCAAGTTAGACTTACTGAGCACGTCAAACCACTAAGACATAAACAAAACGGCGAGCTTAATGCTCGCCGTTGCTTTAAATCTTGCCTATCCGATTAGTGATGCAAACTGTCGCCTTCAATCAGGCTTAAATGCACACCATGTTTTTGGATGTAACGTAGTCGAATGAAAAATAGCAGCGCCGCCGAGGTGAGACCTGCAATCAATCCGGTCCAAAAACCGTGTGCGCCCATAGCAGGAACGATATGATCCGTATAAGCCAAGGTATAGCCGAGTGACATACCTATGCCCCAATAGGAAAACAGCGTGATATAAAAGGCACTGCGGGTATCTTTATAACCACGTAGGGCTCCGGCGGCAACCACTTGGACTGAATCCGATAATTGATACAGTGCCGCCATTAACATCAAGCTGCCGGCTAAAGCGACCACTTCAGGATCACCATTATAAAGCTCTGCAATTTGGAATCTAAATATGACGGTCAAGACTGCAGTTGATAATGCAAGGGATAGCGCTAACCATAAACCCACTTTGGCGACCACTGCAGAAATATCAGCACGATCGCGACCCAAGTAATAGCCAATTCTAATCGATACTGCGATACCAATAGACAACGGCAGCATAAATACAATCGCAGAAAAGTTCAGTGCTATCTGGTGACTTGCCACCACAGTTGCACCTAATGGGGCGAGTAACAACGCAATAATGGCAAATAAACTCACTTCAAAAAACAGCGCCATTGCTATCGGCATACCGAGTTTGGTCATTTTTTTCATCGTTTCAAAGTCAGGACGATGAAATTTACTGAAAGGAGCTAAGGCAGCAAATTTCTTATGTACTTGCATATAAATAGTCATGGCAATCAGCATGGCCCAAAAAACCAAGGCAGTGGCAATACCGCAGCCTGCACCGCCCATCGGTGGTACGCCAAAGTGTCCGTAAATAAAGATGTAGTTGGCGGGTATGTTCACCGCTAAGCCGACAAAGCCAATGACCATTGTAGGTAACGTATAAGAAATCCCTTCACTGCAGCCTCGTAGTACTTGGTAAAGCACAAATGCGGGCGCGCCCCATAAAATACCGTCGAGATATCCAATGGTTAAGCGGTATAATTCGGGTTCTAAATCCATATGGCCAAGTACAAAGGGCGCTGATGCGAGGAAAATCATCACGCCAATCCCGCCAATGATGGCAAGATAGGCCCCTTGAAAGGCCAAAGGTTGGATGGCTTTTTGATTATTCGCTCCATTGTAGTGGGCAAATAAAGGTGTAAAAGCCATCAGCAAACCTTGGACGAACAGAATAGCGGGTAACCAAAGACTAGTGCCGACCGCAACAGCGGCCATATCGACCGCACTAACACGACCCGCCATGACGGTATCAATAAAGCCCATCATGGTTTGAGTGACCTGTGCTATTAGCACTGGCAGCGCCAATTGGATTAAACGTTTGGCTTGATAGCCTGAATGATTCATAAATACAGCCTTTAACGATTAAGCGAGCAAAAAATGTTTACAGGTATAGTACAAGCCACCTGCGAGGTGGTCGCAATACATAAGAAAGATGGCCTAAATACCCTTGAGGTAGCATTTGAACCTGATTTGCATGAGGGACTTGCGATTGGTGCAAGTGTGGCAAATAACGGGGTATGTCTAACTGTGACTCAGGTGGTTGATGATAGGGTATTTTTCGACGTAGTGGAAGAGACCTTGCGACTGACGAATCTAGCTAATTTGTCGATAGGTCAAAGCGTTAATGTTGAGCGTTCGTTAACTTTCGGTAGTGAAATTGGTGGTCACATTCTCTCCGGCCATATTCATACTAAGGCTAAAGTTGTCGATATCAGCCACACAGAACAGCATTATGATCTGACACTGGGCATTGAGCCTAAATGGATGGATTACATTTTTTATAAAGGTTTTGTTGGCGTTAATGGCTGTAGTTTAACGGTTGGCGAGGTGAGTGACTCCGGCTTTAAGTTACACTTAATTCCCGAAACCCTAAAGCTGACCAATTTAAGTCAGTGTAAAGTGGGTGATGAACTCAACATTGAGATCGATAGCCAAACACAAGTTATCGTCGACACAGTCGAGCGCGTGCTGGCTAGACGTTTTAACGAGCAAGCCTGTTAGGCTCGTTTCATCATCGCCTTTAGTACAATCTCATTTAATATATTTGCTCGTCATCCGAGTCGATATACAGCTCCACGGTACGTCTCGACTCATCGATATGTAAGCGTAAATGAATGGGATTACAACAAATTCGACAATCATCGTAATAATCTTGATCTCCGCAGCTGGCATCAATACTGATATGTTGGTGGTGCCCGCAGTGGGGACAAGCAATCACTTTGTTCATGACTCTCATAGTGTAACTCCTTATACCTAATAGAAGAAAGCCACAATAGAATAGAGCGAATCATTCAGTTCAATCAGCACAGCTAACACTTAGTCGGTATCGCGCCTATTGTTTAGCGCCTTGATTTTGTTCAATCTTAATAATTCATTATGTGCGTCATCATTCGAGTGGTGTCTATTCGAGCGCCATCTATTTAAGGGCTTCCTATTTGAGTATACAACAGAGTGCTGTGCGCATACTTAGATGAAGTCGGCCTCAAAACCCAGCATGATAGATCTTATGGTTAAATGCTTTTCTTAGTGGAGCAATAACGCTTTTAGCATTAATCCTTAACTGTGACTAAATCTTCTAATGCGCTGCTGTGTAACACACCATCGCGGGCATTTTGGGTAATATCTAGGGTTAAACGCTGCATTTGTTGCTCAAGTTCACTTTTAATATCAACGAGTAATACTTGAGTATCAATCTGAGGTTCATTTGTGCTTAACACCTGCGGCTCAGGTAAAGCGCTTGTGTTCGTGAGTGCCACAGCCAATAGAATGCCGTTCAACATATCAACTCCCTGTCATGTTTTAAGTGATGGCTAATAAACTGGCGCCAGAATAGGGGAGTTAGATGACCGCTAAGTTACCAAGACACTGCAAAATCATGAATTTGCTTTTTGCTTTCAATCCCAATTCTGGCCAATGTGCTTGCGCCTTTTAGCTACAATCCCTTAGAATAAACGCCCTGCTACGCAAGGCGGCTAAGACTCCTGTACTGTCTTAACCTAGCGAGTATTTCTCTTACATTAACTAAAACCAAGTGGCCCTACGTGTGGGTCACCACTGGAAAGGACATTTCATGCCTGTAATTACACTTCCCGATGGTAGCAAACGCGAGTTTGCCCATGCTGTATCAACCCTCGATGTTGCCGCCGATATTGGCCCAGGTTTAGCGAAAGCTTGTATCGCTGGCCGCGTTAATGGCGAATTAAAAGATGCTTGCGATCTTATTGAAACCGATGCAGAACTATCAATCATTACCGCCAAAGACGAAGAAGGTGTTGAAATTCTTCGCCATTCTTGCGCGCATTTATTAGGTCACGCGATTAAGCAAATGTGGCCAGAAACCAAGATGGCGATTGGTCCTGTTATTGATAACGGCTTCTACTATGATATCGACCTTGAGCATAAGTTGACTCAAGATGACATCGACGCGTTAGAAAAGCGCATGCTTCAACTGGCCAAAACTAACTATGACGTAGTTAAACGTGTGGTTAGCTGGCAAGAAGCGCGCGATGCATTCGCTGCGCGTGGCGAAGATTACAAGATTGCCATTCTGGATGAAAACATCAGCAAAGATGCAACGCCTGCGCTGTATCATCACGAAGAATATACGGACATGTGTCGTGGACCGCACGTACCGAACAT
Organism: Shewanella septentrionalis; assembly: GCF_025370265.1. NCBI lineage: Bacteria > Pseudomonadati > Pseudomonadota > Gammaproteobacteria > Alteromonadales > Shewanellaceae > Shewanella > Shewanella septentrionalis. The sequence continues at coordinate 88,992 of NZ_JAMTCC010000013.1, forward strand.
GCGTTTTTGCCAACATTTTAAATTAATGAGCATTGCCGGCGCTTATTGGCGTGGTAACTCAGAAAACAAGATGTTGCAACGTATCTATGGTACCGCTTGGGCAGACAAAAAAGCCTTGAGCACACACTTAACCCGTCTTGAAGAAGCGGCTAAGCGTGATCACCGTAAAATCGGTAAGCAGCTCGACTTGTACCACATGCAAGAAGAAGCACCGGGTATGGTGTTCTGGCATAACGACGGTTGGAGTATCTTCCTCGAATTGGAAAGATTCATTCGCCGTAAGTTAAACCAATACACTTACCAAGAAGTAAAAGGCCCATTGATGATGGACCGTGTGCTATGGGAACGTTCTGGTCACTGGGATAAATACTCAGAAGCCATGTTCACGACTAGCAGCGAAAACCGCGAATACGCCATCAAGCCAATGAACTGCCCAGGCCACGTGCAGATCTTCAACCAAGGGTTGAAATCTTACCGCGACCTGCCATTACGTATGGCTGAATTTGGTTGCTGTCACCGTAATGAACCTTCTGGTTCTTTGCACGGATTAATGCGCGTACGCGGCTTTACCCAAGACGACGCGCATATTTTCTGTACTGATAGCCAAGTTCAAGAAGAAGTGAGTGCCTGTATCCAGATGGTTTACGATACATACGCCACCTTCGGCTTTGAAAATATCGTGGTAAAACTGTCGACTCGTCCTGAAAAACGTATCGGTGACGATGCAATGTGGGACAGAGCGGAAGAAGCACTTAAGCAAGCGCTGCGTGACAATAATATTGAATTCACTATTTTGCCAGGTGAAGGCGCGTTCTACGGACCAAAAATCGAATTTACTTTACACGATTGTTTGGACCGAGCGTGGCAATGTGGTACTGTGCAGCTCGATTATGCGTTGCCAAGCCGTCTTGGTGCAACTTATGTTGCCGAAGATAACAGCCGTCAGACCCCAGTGATGATCCATCGTGCTATTTTAGGCTCTTTGGAACGATTCTTGGGTATCTTGATAGAAGAATATGCAGGACGTTTCCCAACTTGGTTAGCCCCAATGCAAGTTGTCGTGATGAATATCACCGATAAACAGGCTGATTATGTTGAAGAAGTCGTAAAATTCTTCAAAGAACAAGGTATTCGAGCGTCTTTTGACTTGAGGAATGAGAAAATAGGCTTTAAAATACGCGAGCACACCTTAAGGCGTGTCCCTTATTTGTTGGTCGTTGGCGATCAAGAAATGGAAAATAAGGAAGTAGCGGTGCGTACCCGTGATGGTATCGATTTAGGTAAGATGCGACTTGAAGATTTCGCCACTAAAATCCATCAACAGATTTCGCTCCGTAGTCTCAAATTGTTGGAGGAATAGGTCATAAAGATCAAAAAAACAGCAGGGCGTCAGCCGGCCCCTAATAGAATCAATGAAGAAATCACAGGCGTACCAGAAGTACGTTTAACAGGCATTGATGGTGAAGCTATTGGTGTGGTAAGCATCAGAGATGCTCAGAATTTGGCAGATGAAGCAGGTGTAGACCTGGTAGAAATCAGCCCAAATGCTGAACCTCCAGTATGTCGCATTATGGACTACGGTAAGTTCCTTTTTGATAAGGCTAAGTCAGCCAAGGAACAAAAGAAGAAGCAAAAGCAGGTTCAGGTCAAGGAAATTAAATTCCGTCCTGGAACTGACGAAAACGACTATCAGGTAAAACTACGCAACCTGATACGTTTTCTGGAAGACGGGGACAAAGCGAAGATTACGCTACGTTTCCGAGGTCGCGAAATGGCACACCAAAACCTGGGTATGGATCTATTGAACCGTATCAAGGCTGATTTGGACGAGTATGCGGTTGTTGAATCTTTCCCGAAAATGGAAGGCCGACAAGCAATTATGGTGCTAGCGCCTAAAAAGAAATAAGTAGGGCAAAACTTAAAGTAGCAAAGGTCTATGGCCTTTGCTCGCCTTGCTTTTTATTAAACATCCCAATGCGGAGTTTTAGAAATGCCTAAAATGAAAACAGACAAGGGTGTAGCGAAGCGTTTTAAGAAAACCGCTAATGGTTTCAAGCGCAAGCAAGCACACTTACGTCACATTTTGACGAAAAAAAGCACTAAACGTAAACGTCACTTACGTGCCAAATGTTTAGTATCAAAAGCTGACGTTCCAGCAATCGCGCGTCAATTACCTTACGCTTAATTTAGGAGTTTAGAAAATGCCAAGAGTTAAGCGTGGTGTAACCGCTCGTGCTCGTCACAAGAAAGTTTTAAAACTAGCTAAAGGTTATTATGGCGCTCGTAGCCGTACTTACCGTGTTGCTGTTCAAGCAGTAACTAAAGCTGGTCAATATGCTTACCGTGACCGTCGTCAGAAAAAACGTCAATTCCGTCAACTTTGGATTGCACGTATTAATGCTGCCGCTCGTCAAAATGGTCTGTCTTACAGCCGTTTCATCAACGGTCTGAAAAAGGCGTCTATCGAAATCGATCGTAAGATTTTGGCTGACATCGCTGTATTCGACAAAGTTGTATTTGCAACTTTAGTTGAAAAAGCAAAAGAAGCGTTAAACTAAGAAATTAGTTTGTTGCTGTAGAGAAGGGACCATTTGGTCCCTTTTTTTGTGCGCCATTTTTGACTTAACCCAATGATGTTATTTACTTAAACACTTATAAGCGCTTATCTAACTGATACAAGATTAAGCATCGTGAAGCAAAGACACGAACACGCGTGAACAGTACTGATTGGCAAGCTCACAAAATTTTTGTAATCGCTTAAGGATTTTGGACTAAAAAAATAGCAGGCTAAGCCTGCTATTCGTTGAAAAATCGAGTCTAGTTACTTTTTAGCGTCTAAATAACGCTCTGCATCGAGTGCGGCCATACAACCTGTGCCCGCAGAAGTAATCGCTTGACGATAATGTTGGTCCATCACATCACCACAAGCATAAACACCTTCGATACTGGTTTGCGTGGCGTTACCTTGCAAACCGCTCTGTACTTTTAAATAACCGTGGTTCATTTCCAACTGGCCTTCAAAAATACCGGTATTAGGGCTGTGACCAATGGCGACGAACACACCAGCAACGGCTAAGTCAGTGATCGAGCCATCTTTAGTGCTCTTCATCTTCAGGCCGTTCACCCCCATAGCATCACCAACCACTTCATCCATGGTTTGATCTAAGTGAAGGATGATGTTGCCATTGGCAACTTTGTCCATCAGACGGTCGATCAGAATTTTTTCTGAGCGGAAGGTGTCACGGCGGTGGATCAGATGCACTTCAGCGGCAATATTGCTTAAGTACAATGCTTCTTCAACGGCAGTGTTACCGCCACCGATCACAGCGACTTTTTGATTGCGATAGAAGAAACCATCACAGGTCGCACAGGCTGATACGCCGCGGCCCTTGAATGCTTCTTCTGACTCTAATCCTAAATAACGGGCAGAAGCGCCAGTTGCTATGATCAGCGCATCACAGGTGTACTCGCCGTTATCGCCTTTCAAACGGAAAGGGCGCTCGGTTAAGGTCACTTCGTTGATGTGATCGAACAAGATTTCAGTATCGAACTTTTCTGCATGCTTTTGCATACGTTCCATTAACGCTGGACCCGTTAAGTCATCCGCGTCACCTGGCCAGTTTTCAACTTCAGTCGTAGTGGTCAATTGACCACCTTGCTGCATACCTGTGATCATCACAGGTTTTAAATTCGCACGCGCAGCATAAACAGCTGCGGTATATCCTGCTGGGCCTGAACCCAAAATCAATAAGTTACAATGTCTGATCTGGCTCATGTTTATCTCCGTGCCTTTAGCAAATTGCAAGGATTGTAGGGAATTTACCTGTGGGGGTAAAGTGTTGAAGGGTGATTCTTTTAGATTGCGCTAATCGAGTCAGTGCGCTTTGGTATTCAGAGTGTCAGTTTAACTTTACTGCGGTGAATTAAATGGCTTAGGCGGGCATGACGAGTGAAAGCAAAGCACCAGACATGTTGATAAACGAGATGTTATCAATTCGCATGCTTTAATTTCAGTTCTGCCAATAAAAAATCGGCTTCAACAGGGTTGAGGCCGATTTGGATCACTTGCTAGGTAAAGCAAATGCAATATTACATCGAAAGCTTAAGCTAATTAAACGCTTATGCCAATAATGCAACTGGAGAGGTGAACTCTAAATTCAGGGCGTGAGCCACTTCCTTACAGACCACTTTACCGTGCATCACGTTTAAGCCATTGAGTAAGTGCTTATCTTGCAACAGCGCTTCTTTATAGCCTAAGTTAGCTAACTTAAGAATATACGGTAGCGTTGCATTATTTAGTGCGAAAGTAGAAGTGCGAGCAACCGCACCTGGCATGTTTGCCACGCAATAATGCACAACATCATCAACGATATAAGTTGGATCTTGATGAGTCGTTGCATGTGAAGTTTCAACACAACCGCCTTGATCAATTGCGACGTCAACAATGGCACTGCCTGGCTTCATACGTGAGATCATGCTACGGGTTACCAATTTAGGCGCTGCTGCACCAGGGATCAGTACACCACCGATCACAAGATCGGCTTCAATAACATGACGTTCAATTGCATCAGCAGTAGAGTAAATGGCTTTTACGGCAGAGCCGAATTGCACATTTAAACGACGCAGCGCATCAATGCTACGGTCAAGTACAACCACATCAGCACCCATGCCTACCGCCATTTGCGCAGCGTTAGTACCGACCATACCGCCGCCAATAATCACGACTTTAGCGGGTTCAACACCTGGAACGCCGCCCAGTAACATACCGCGACCACCAGAAGATTTCTCTAATGCCATAGCACCAGCTTGGATTGACATACGGCCAGCAACTTCAGACATAGGGGCAAGTAAGGGCAGGCCACCACGGTCGTCAGTCACAGTTTCGTAAGCGATACATACGGCACCACTTTTAATTAAATCTTCAGTTTGCGGTAAATCTGGCGCAAGATGCAGATAAGTAAATAAAATCTGATCGTGACGCAACATAGCGCGTTCAACTGCTTGAGGCTCTTTTACTTTTACAATCATCTGCGCTTTAGCAAAAACTTCAGCAGCAGTCGCTAAAATTGTGGCGCCAGCATCAATATAATCTTGATCTGAAAAACCAATACCTGTGCCAGCATTTGTTTCTACAAAAACTTCGTGACCTTTGATCGCTAACTCGCGAACACTAGAAGGAACCATACCGACACGATATTCGTGGTTTTTAATTTCCTTGGGAACACCAATAATCATCTTTGAGCCTCAATTGCCTGAAAACCCACTTTTAATGGGCATAATTGTTATTTTATCGTGACCTGAACGTGATTAATTCAGGGATATCTAGTATAGTATCGGCGACGCAGTTTATGCTGCTGAACTTTCGGCATACGTAGAATAAAATGTTGTTTTAGTGATAAAGCAAGGTTAAATAAATGGCATATAATAAAAAGAGTCCTGTAAAAGACTTGGATCGCATCGATCGCAACATTCTTAACGAATTACAACTTGATGGCCGCATTTCTAATGTGGAATTATCAAAAAGAGTCGGACTTAGTCCAACTCCGTGTTTAGAAAGAGTGAAACGACTCGAAAAGCAAGGTTATATCAATGGCTATACCGCATTGGTCAATCCTCATTTCCTGGGTGCATCCCTACTGGTATTCGTGGAAATCACCTTAAGCCGTGATACTCCCGAAGTGTTTGATAAGTTTAACCGTGCAGTGCAGTTACTCGACGACATTCAAGAATGTCATCTGGTTTCAGGCGATTTTGACTACTTACTGAAAACTCGTGTTTCAGATATGTCGGCTTATCGTCGCTTGTTAGGTGAAACCTTGTTGAAATTACCTTCTGTTTCCGACACGCGGACTTATGTCGTGATGGAAGAGGTTAAACACACCAGTCGCGTAGCGATAAATCATCTACTCTCAGATATCTAAATTACCCTGATTGTTTGGTTTTACAATAAGGGGCCTAGGCCCCTTATTTATTGTTCAAGTCAGCACAACTATCCCGTTTAACACCTACGACGACTAACCTTGTTATAGCCCTTAAGTTCGCCAACTTAGGGGCTTATTTTTGTGGCATTTTTAAGCAGAGTTGTTAACGGAAGTGTTTGTGTAATAACTCATTCCTCTCCAAAAGCACACTTAAACACCCCAATAGGTTAATTTTTGCCAATCATGGCCAATTCTGCACAGAAAAACAGGCTAATGTGCTCCACATTTAGTGGGATTCTGGTATCGTTAGGCCACCTGTTTTCACTTTTTATGGATTACGTCGTTTGTCTCAAGGAAATAGTGTACGCACGCTCACTGGCCTGCAACGTCTGCTGGAAGGCGGACTCATAATTTGTTGTGTCCTCGCCACTTATATTTTACTCGCATTGACGAGTTTTAGTCCGTCTGATCCTGGTTGGAGTCAGTCGCATTTTCAAGGCGATATTAAAAACTGGACCGGAGCAGTAGGGGCTTGGATAGCCGATATTCTGTTATATTTCTTCGGCGTCACGGCTTACATCATGCCAATCATTGTCGCGTCGACCGGCTGGCTGCTGTTCAAACGCGCCCATCATTTGCTCGAAGTTGATTACTTTTCAGTGGCCCTGAGATTGATTGGATTTTTGCTGATCATCCTTGGGTTTTCTGCGTTGGCGAGCATGAATGCTAACAACATCTACGAGTTTTCGGCAGGCGGAGTGGCGGGTGATGTCATAGGCCAAGCCATGCTGCCGTATTTTAATAAACTCGGTACTACCTTATTGTTGCTGTGCTTCTTGGGTTCTGGTTTTACTTTATTAACTGGGATCAGTTGGCTGACCGTGGTCGAGAAAATCGGCTTAGTCTCTATTTGGATTTATAAGAAACTTAAATTATTACCGCATGCGATGAAGCGTGAGCGTGAAACCGAAGATACCCGTGGTTTTATGTCTGTAGTCGATAAGTTTAAGCAGCGCCGCGAATCACAATATGTGCTTGAAAAGCCGCCAGTCGTTGAAACGCCAAAGGTGCGTGAGCGTCATATTGGTCGCAGAGCCGAAATAACCCCAACCTTGTCTACTGCCGCAGATGAAGGGTTTATTACCGAAAGCATTAATACTGAAGAAGCTGCGCCGCAAAAAAACAAGCTATCGGCACTCGCAAAAATTTTGAGTTTGAATGGCAGTAAAAGCAAAAATACACAAAGGGTTGAACCTCAAATCGATCATGATGATTTGGCCGCCCATGGCAATTTTGAAGCGCCGCCTTGGTTAACCGAAGCCCAAGATGCAAGACATGATGAACAAGAAAGCGCCGATTTCAATTCGCAGGCATTCGATCACGACGACAATGAGCCAGTTTTTAACAGCCAAAACTTTGCGGAAGATGATGATGAAAGCTTAGGCTTTACCGATGATGACGTCATTGATTTTGATACAAAAGCCTCAACGGGCGCTGTGAATCAAGCCCAGCGTAAGCAGCAAGATCAAAAAGCGAAAATTGTGGATGGCATAGTGGTGCTACCCGGGCAAGATGATAAACCCGCACCGAAAAAGCCCATGGACCCCTTACCCAGCATCAATTTGCTTGATGTGCCTGATCGTAAAAAGAACCCGATCAGCCCAGAAGAGTTAGAACAAGTCGCCCGTCTGGTTGAAGTGAAGTTAGCCGATTTCAACATCATCGCCAATGTGGTGGGGGTATACCCAGGACCTGTGATCACCCGCTTCGAATTGGAATTAGCGCCTGGCGTTAAAGCGTCAAAAATCTCTAATCTGTCGAAGGATTTAGCCCGTTCACTGCTAGCTGAAAGTGTGCGTGTGGTTGAAGTTATTCCGGGTAAGGCTTATGTCGGACTCGAATTGCCGAACAAGTTCCGTGAAACCGTGTTTATGCGCGATGTGTTAGATTGCGCCGCCTTTACCGACAGTAAATCCAATTTGACTATGGTGTTAGGCCAAGATATCGCCGGCGACCCAGTCGTGGTTGACCTTGGTAAAATGCCGCATTTGTTAGTTGCGGGTACCACAGGTTCGGGTAAGTCAGTGGGCGTAAACGTGATGATCACCAGCTTACTGTATAAGTCGGGCCCAGAAGATGTGCGCTTTATCATGATCGATCCCAAAATGTTGGAATTGTCTGTCTATGAAGGCATTCCGCATTTGCTCTGTGAAGTCGTTACTGACATGAAAGAAGCTGCCAATGCACTGCGTTGGTGTGTGGGCGAGATGGAACGTCGCTACAAGCTAATGTCTATGATGGGCGTACGTAACATCAAGGGCTATAACGCTAAAATTGCCGAGGCGAAGGCCAATGGCGAAGTGATTTTAGATCCTATGTGGAAGTCTTCTGACAGTATGGAGCCTGAAGCGCCTGCATTAGATAAGCTGCCATCGATTGTTGTCGTGGTCGATGAATTTGCCGACATGATGATGATTGTCGGTAAGAAAGTTGAAGAGTTAATTGCCCGTATCGCGCAAAAGGCCCGTGCCGCAGGCATACATTTGATCCTGGCAACCCAAAGACCGTCAGTGGATGTGATTACTGGCTTGATTAAAGCCAACATTCCGACACGTATGGCGTTCCAAGTGTCATCCCGTATCGATTCGCGCACCATTTTAGATCAACAGGGCGCTGAAACCTTACTCGGGATGGGGGATATGTTATTCCTACCACCGGGTACTGCGGTGCCAAACCGTGTCCATGGCGCCTTTGTTGACGATCATGAAGTTCACCGCGTTGTTGCCGATTGGTGCGCCCGTGGTAAACCGCAATATATCGATGAAATTCTTAATGGTGCCAGCGATGGTGAGCAAGTCTTACTACCGGGTGAAACGGCAGACACCGATGAAGAATATGATCCACTATACGATGAAGCCGTCGCCTTTGTGACCGAAACTCGTCGCGGCTCGATTTCAAGCGTACAGCGTAAATTTAAGATTGGTTATAACCGTGCAGCGCGCATTATTGAACAGATGGAAGCCCAAGGTATTGTGTCGGCTCAAGGCCACAACGGTAACCGTGAAGTCTTAGCGCCGCCGGCACCAAAACATTATTAAGCCGCGCTAAGGCGTGGCTTTGATACACCCAAGGTGTTTAACAGGGTAAGGAATAAAATGAAAAAACGATTATGCGCTGTGTTGTTAGCTTCACCTTTGCTATTTAGCGCGGCTGTGTTTGCCGATGATGCGCAGCAGTTAAGAGACAAACTGATTGGTACTGCTTCACTAAAAGCCGATTTCAAACAAACCGTCACTGACGTCAATAAAAAGATCATTCAGACGGGTTCTGGTATTTTTGCCTTGGCGTATCCTAATCAGTTTTATTGGCACTTAACTCAGCCAGATGAATCGCAAATTGTCGCTGATGGTAAAGATTTATGGATCTACAATCCCTTCGCCGAAGAAGTGGTCATCATGGATTTTGCCGAGGCAATCAATGCTTCGCCTATTGCTTTGTTAGTCCACCGCGACGATGCCACTTGGTCACAGTATTCAGTCACTAAGCAACAAGACTGCTATGAGATCAAACCTAAGGCGATTGATTCGGGCATATTGTCCGTCAAGGTGTGTTTCAAAAATGCCCAGTTAGCCAACTTTAATGTTGCCGATGACAAAGGTAACTTGAGCCAATTTGATTTGAGCAATCAGCAAGCGATTACTGATAAAGACAAAGCGCTGTTCAGCTTTGTGCTGCCTGACAATGTCGATGTTGATGATCAACGTCGTAAAACAGCGCACTAGGCGATAGCGTGAGCAGTTTATCCTTTAATTTCGCCCCCGACTTTCGTCCCTTGGCCGCACGCATGCGGCCAAGAACGATTGGCGAGTACATAGGTCAAGCCCATTTACTGGGTGAGGGCCAACCAGTACGCAAAGCATTAGAAGCAGGACGCGCCCATTCCATGATGTTGTGGGGGCCGCCGGGCACAGGTAAAACGACCTTAGCCGAATTAATCGCACATTATTCAAATGCGCACGTTGAACGCATCTCTGCTGTCACCTCTGGCGTCAAAGACATTCGCGCGGCGATTGAGCAAGCGAAAGCCATGGCTGAATCCCGTGGTCAACGCACGTTATTGTTTGTCGATGAAGTCCACCGATTCAATAAAAGCCAGCAGGATGCCTTTCTGCCATTTATTGAAGATGGCACTGTGATTTTTATCGGTGCGACCACTGAAAACCCATCCTTTGAAATCAACAATGCCTTGCTCTCGCGGGCACGGGTTTATCTTATCAAGCGCTTAAGCCATGATGAGATTGCCCATATAGTGACTCAAGCCTTAAGCGATACCGAGCGCGGCTTAGGCCAACGCCAATTTGTGATGCCAACCGATGTGCTCACCACACTGGCGCAACTTTGTGATGGTGATGCCCGTAAAGCGTTAAATCTTATTGAGTTGATGAGCGATATGCTCGCCGATGGCGGCACCTTTACCACTGAAATGTTGATCCAAGTGGCGGGGCACCAAGTTGCCGGATTCGATAAGAACGGCGATCAGTTTTACGATTTAATCTCAGCCGTCCATAAATCAATCCGCGGTTCAGCACCCGATGCGGCGCTGTATTGGTTTTGTCGAATATTAGAAGGCGGCGGCGATCCGCTGTATGTCGCAAGGCGCTTACTGGCAATTGCCTCTGAAGATGTCGGCAATGCCGATCCTGCGGCGATGACCATCGCGCTTAATGCCTGGGATTGTTTTCACCGTGTTGGCCCAGCCGAAGGTGAACGAGCAATAGCACAAGCCATTGTTTATCTTGCCAGCGCGCCTAAGAGTAACGCTGTCTATACCGCATTTAAGGCCGCCCGTGAGTTAGCTCGCGATACTGGGCAAGTCGAAGTGCCGCACCATTTACGCAATGCACCGACTCAGTTAATGAAAGACATTGGCATGGGAGCAGGGTATCGATATGCCCACGATGAAGCCAATGCCTATGCCAGTGGTGAGAATTATTTCCCTGAATCCCTGCAAACAGCGCAGTTTTATTTTCCGACTGAGCGAGGGTTCGAGAAGCGAATCAAAGATAAGTTGGCGCAATTAGCCCAGTTATATCAAGCCAGCGAGCATAAAAGATATGAATAATCTCTTACTTGTGGCGCTAGGTGGTTCAATTGGGGCTGTTTTTCGATATCTTATTTCAATATTCATGATCCAGGTATTTGGCAGCAGTTTTCCTTTTGGTACACTGTTGGTTAATGTCCTCGGTTCATTTTTAATGGGCGTAATTTACGCACTGGGGCAAATGAGTCATATCAGCCCAGAACTCAAAGCGCTGATCGGTATCGGCCTGTTGGGCGCTTTGACAACGTTTTCGACTTTCTCTAATGAAACCTTATTGCTGCTGCAAGAAGGGGATTGGCTGAAGGCGACTTTGAATGTGGTGTTGAATCTAAGTCTATGTTTATTCATGGTGTACTTAGGTCAGCAACTGGTTTTTTCTCGCATTTAACTATTAAGAATATATCACATGTTAGATCCTAAATTTTTGCGCAACGAATTAGAAGTTACCGCTGAGCGACTGGCCACCCGTGGCTTTATTTTAGACATAGCTCACCTCACTCAATTAGAAGAAAAGCGTAAGTCACTGCAAGTGGCTACCGAAGAATTACAAGCGTCGCGTAATGCCATCTCCAAATCCATTGGCCAAGCTAAAGCCCGTGGTGAAGATGTTGACGCTATCATGGCGCAAGTGGGCGATTTAGGTTCACAGCTGGATGCCAGAAAGATTGAACTGGCGGCCGTGCTTGAAGAAGTGAATGCCATTGCCATGTCAATGCCAAACCTGCCAGACGAATCCGCGCCAATCGGTGCCGATGAAACAGAGAACGTTGAAGTTCGCCGCTGGGGCACGCCACGCACGTTTGATTTCCCAATTAAAGATCATATCGATTTAGGCGAAGGCTTAAACGGTTTAGATTTTAAAAATGCAGTGAAAATCACTGGCTCACGTTTCATCGTGATGAAAGGCCAAGTCGCCCGCTTAAACCGCGCCATTGGTCAGTTCATGTTGGACTTGCACACCACAGAGCACGGTTATACCGAAGCCTATGTGCCGTTACTAGTTAACGAGGAAAGTTTACTAGGTACAGGTCAGCTGCCTAAGTTTGGTGAAGACTTATTCCACACAAAGCCAGCCACCGAAGAAGGTCAGGGTTTGAGCTTGATCCCAACCGCAGAAGTGCCATTGACCAACTTAGTGCGCGATAGCATTGTTGATGAAGACGAGCTGCCGATTAAGTTAACCGCGCATACCGCATGTTTCCGCAGTGAAGCGGGCTCATACGGCAAAGATACCCGTGGTCTGATCCGTCAGCATCAATTCGACAAAGTAGAAATGGTGCAAATCGTTAAGCCTGAAGATTCAATGGCGGCGCTCGAAGCGCTAACAGGTCATGCTGAAACCGTGCTGCAACGTTTAGGTCTGCCGTACCGTACTGTGATTTTATGTACTGGCGATATGGGCTTTGGCTCAAGCAAAACCTACGACATCGAAGTCTGGTTACCGGCACAAAACACTTATCGTGAAATTTCTTCTTGCTCAAACATGAAGGATTTCCAAGCCCGTCGTATGCAAGCACGTTACCGCGTGAAAGCAGATAATAAGCCCGCGTTACTGCATACTTTAAACGGTTCCGGTTTAGCAGTGGGTCGTACCTTAGTGGCTATTTTAGAAAACTATCAAAATGCCGATGGTAGTATCACAATCCCAGAAGTGCTGCGTCCCTACATGGGCGGCTTGACTCAAATAGGCTAATGGAACGCAAAATAATACTATGGATAAAGGCCAGCGCTATCTCCGTTGGCTTTCCTATACCGCTGTCATTGCAGTATTTTTTGCGGTGATGTTGGCGACCATAGGCAAAGCCGTCTGGGTTGTGTTAGAAAACGTCAAATAACCCTATTAACTTTGTTCAAGTAAAAAGAAAGGCATGTTTCCCAAGGGAACATGCCTTTTTGTTTGTGCCACATTGATGTTCAATGCTCACATTTGACGCTTACGTTCGATATCGAGTTAAGTGTGATGACTTAACCTATACGATTAAATGCATTTAGCTGGCTTTGGCAGGCCTGCAATTTTTGTCGCTTGTTTTGCTGGGCCAATAGGGAACAAGGTATATAAGTATTTTGAATTGCCTTTGTCTGGCCCTAAAGCTTGGCCAATAGCTTTGACTAATACGCGAATAGCAGGGCTCGTTTTGTATTCAAGATAAAAATCGCGAACAAAGTTAATCACTTCCCAATGGGCGGGCGTAAGCACGATTTGCTCTTCTGCCGCCAATAGTAAAGCCATATCTGGTTGCCAATCGTTGAGATCTTTTAAATAACCTTGATGGTCACGGGCGATTTCTGCGCCATTAAATTGCAATGGATTTACCACGTTATCACCTTGTCATGGAGTAATGATTGAGCCACAAACTCATTGTAATCGATAAGCGTCACGTTCTTTAAACGCTCAGATAGGCCGCGTGCGACGACATCGTCTTTTAAGACCATCAGCTTGAAGGGCGATAATGCCATTGCCCATTGACGCAGCAGTAACGCGTTCACGCCATCGCTCGATAGTAGAATCGCATCCTCCTTACAGGCGTAACGTAAGCAGAGTTTCAACGCACTATCTCGGCTGGGAGATGTTTGAATATGATGTAAAATCATCAGAATACTAAGACCTCATCCACCTGTTTTAAATGGGCAGCGATGGCCTCATCGTTGACCACAGTAACAGGAACTGACAGTAAGCCATGGCTTAAGCCGTAGTCGGCTAAGGATTGCTTACAGACAAATACCGACTCGATATCGTACAGCGGCAGTGCTTTAAAGGTGGAGATGTAATCTTTAGCGCCGATAAGCTCAGGCTGTTGATCTTTAATCAAATGCAGCACACCTTCATCGACAAACACTAAACTCACTTCTTGCTCAAAGCTGGCGCTCAGCAGGGCGAGATCTAAACCTTCGCGGCCACGAACAGTACCGTGTGGCGAACAGCGAAATAGAATACACAATTTTTTCATAGTCACCCTGAGAGTTAAAAACTGATCAAACGATCGGCCGATTCAATGCCGGTGACAAGCTCGCCTAAACCGCCCATGATAAATGACTCGCCCACATTCCAGTGGCTCAGGCCATTCTCGCTTGCATCTTGCTTGCTTACAATCCCACGGCGCAGCGCTGCTGAAACGCAATTGACTAACGGGAGCTGATGGGATTGCGCGAGCTGTTTCCAGTCACTGATCACATCGTTTTCATCGGAGGCGGGTAAGCTTAAATCTGTGGAGTTATACACGCCGTCTTGATAAAAAAACACACAGATAATCTGATGCCCAGCCAAAAGTGCCGCTTGGGAAAAGCGTAAGGCGTTAACACTCGCCGACGTGCCATAAGCGGGCCCGTTCACTTGGATAATAAATTTGCTCATTCAAAATAAAAAATGGCCCTAAAAGTAGGGCCATTCTAACGCAAGTTAAGCTAAAAATCGCTAACTAGGATTAGTCATCATTACCTATGCCCATTAGGTGCAACAGCGCGATGAAGAGGTTTAAGAAATCTAAGTATAATGAGATAGTTGCGCGAATGTAGTTCGTCTCGCCGCCGTTCACAATACGGCTAGTATCAAACAGGATAAAACCTGTCATCAATAATGCAATACCAGCGTTAATCGCCATAAAGGCCACGCTGTTACCCATAAAGATGTTAATTACGGCAGCGGCAATCACCACAATCAAGCCAGCAAACAAGAAGCCACGTAGGAAAGAGAAATCTTTCTTAGTGGTCACCGCATAGGCTGATAAGGCAACGAAAATCACTGACGTTAACCCCAGTGCTTGCATGATCAGCTGTGGGCCGTTTGCCATGCCTGCGTAGTGATTCAGCATGTAGCCCAGAGATGCGCCTTCCATACCCGTAAAGGCAAATACCCAGAAGATACCCGCTGCAGATTCGGCTTTACGTAAGGTTACAAACAACAGCACTAGGCCACCAATGGATAAGCCAATGGAGACTAATGGACTGATATTTAATGCCATTGCCAAGCCAGCGCACAGGGCAGAGAAGGCCAATGTCATAGACAACAGCATATAAGTGTTTTTAAGAAGTTTGTTCACTTCCAGTGTTGACGCACTCGTCGAATATAAGGTTTCTTGGGTCATGTTGATCTCCGTTGACACATTTCCGAACTGATCATTTTGATTTTTTACAGCACACTAAGTTCCCGTAAAATCCTAAAACGAACTTAACTGCATTCATGATACCGTACCTGAGATACGGGTGAAAGTCATAGAACCATGAATAACAAATTGTTAATCTTAAAAATTTTGCCTCACCACACATATCAATCTTAAGTGCTAAGCGTTTAGCTAAGGTTGGCGCTATCCGTATATTTATCCAATAAGCACATGAATTCGGCGTTAAAACTGAATGGGCTTGATAAATACGCCCGCTGAACTTACTGCCAATTCAAAGTTCAATATCAATTTCAAAGACAGTCCAATGCTAATTGCAATGCCAAGTATAAGGACGAGATCAACATATTGAGTTTAAACCAAGCTTAAGCCAGCCACTCTTTATGCAATTTTTCAGTATCGCCCAGATATTCTAGCACCCAAGCGAGCGCGGGCGACATCTTGTCGGCATTCCACGCGAGGCAACAAGGGCTGGTCTGTTTCGGATTTTCTAGCTGTTTCTCAACCAGCGCGCCCGCTTTAATAAACACGCTCGCTAAATGCACTGGCATATAACCAACGCCTAAACCTTCGCGGAAACAGTTAATGGCGCGGATCCAATCGGGTACAACGAGGCGACGTTGATTTTCGAGCAACCAAGTCATACGTTTTGGAATTTCCCGAGAAGTATCTTCTAAACAAATCGAGGGAAAAGGGCGCAGCTCATCGTCACTTAATGGGCGGTCAATACTGGCCAAGGGATGATTTTTACTAACAAGAAACGCCCACTCAATATCCCCCATGTCTTTATATTGGTAAACACCACCGACTGGAATTGCGGTTGTCGCACCAATAGCAATATCACTGCGACCCGTGGCGAGCGCTTCCCAAACCCCGTTAAAGACCTCAATGCGAATAATTAATTCAATATCATGGAAGTGTCGATAAAAGTCAGCAATTAATACGCTGATCCTGTCGGCACGGACGATATTATCAAGGGCTATGGACAAGGTGGGTTGCCAACCATTTGCCACGCGCTGCGTGCCACGTTTCATCTCGTCCATCTGCGTGAGCAAGGTTCTGGCTTGCTTCACAAAATGTTCACCCGCTGGTGTTAACGTTACGCTGCGATGATGACGTTCGAAAAGAATGACGCCGAGTTCTTCTTCTATTTGCTTGACCGCGTAGCTCACGGCAGAGGGCACTTTATGTAGCCGATTCGCCGCCGCGGTGAAACTACCTACACGAGCCACAATATCAATGAGTTCTAGCGCTTGTTCTGAGAGCATAGCTGACGTCCGTTCCAATGAAAATAATTGATAGCACAAGTCAAAAATAAACGTTTCCAATAAATTTAACAAGTCTTTAGACTGCACACTTTAGTCAATCCGACCCGATTATTTTATGAAAACGTCTAGTAACACCTTTGTAAACATAAAGTTCTTTATGTTTCTATTCTATTTAGCCATGTTGAGCATGCTTGGCTTTATTGCCACTGACATGTATTTGCCTGCTTTCAAAGCAATTGAAGGCTCATTTGACAGCACACCATCACAGGTGGCGATGTCACTGACCTGTTTCCTTGCGGGTCTTGCCTTAGGTCAGCTGCTTTACGGCCCGTTAGTCAATAAAATCGGCAAACGTTGGGCACTGATCTTTGGCCTTGTTTTATTTGCCATTGCTAGCGTGTTTATTGCCAACAGTGATTCTATATTAATGCTCAATACCGCGCGCTTCTTCCAAGCCATTGGCGCCTGTAGCGCAGGGGTTATTTGGCAAGCTATTGTGGTAGAACAATATGATGCCGATAAAGCCCAAGGTATTTTCAGCAACATTATGCCATTGGTTGCATTATCGCCTGCATTAGCACCGATCCTTGGCGCTTATATTCTGAACGAATTAGGCTGGCGTGCAATCTTTATCTCTTTGTGTGTTATCGCTTTTCTACTGATATTGATGACCTTGTACTTTGTGCCAGGCAAGCGTCAGCATACGCACAGTGATCATGCTGCAGTATCTTATGGGCAAATTTTGAAAAACACCCGCTATTTAGGCAACGTCGTGATCTTCGGCGCCTGTTCCGGTGCTTTCTTTGCTTACCTAACTGTATGGCCGATTGTGATGGAGATGCACGGTTATCAAGCGACTGAAATCGGGCTAAGCTTTATCCCGCAAACCATTATGTTTATTGTCGGTGGTTATGCGAGTAAGTTACTGATAAAACGCATTGGCGGGCATCAAACACTCAATATCTTGTTGTCGATTTTCGCAGCCTGCGTTATTTCGATCATCATGTTCACGCTGATTTATCCCGCGAGCACGATTTTCCCACTGCTTATTTCTTTCTCTATTTTAGCTGCGGCCAATGGTGCCATTTACCCAATAGTCGTTAACAGCGCGCTACAGCAGTTTAGTCAGAATGCCGCTAAGGCTGCAGGATTACAGAACTTCTTGCAGATCAGCATTGCCTTTGGTGCATCTAGCTTAGTCGCTATGTGGGCAAGTCTTGGTGAAGTGGCGATCGGCTGGGGCATTCTATGTTGCGCTATCTTAGTTGTGGTCGGCTATGTACTTAAGAGCCAACAAGAGTGGGGCGATTTTGCCAAACATTTCACTAAGCCAGATCCCGCACGTGTCGGCATAGTGGCCGATGTGAAGCAAAATCCAGCGGATTGAGTGTAATAGCAACAATTGACGCATAATTAAGAGTTAGTGCTTTACAGTCAACACACTTACTTATATTATGCGCCTCGTTCGGAGGGGTGGCAGAGTGGTTTAATGCACCGGTCTTGAAAACCGGCGTGGGTTTATAGCCCACCCAGGGTTCAAATCCCTGCTCCTCCGCCATATTAAGTCAAAAAGCCGCTAATTACTTAGCGGCTTTTTGCATTTTAGCGATTCTAGCCTTGAGTTTCTGATTCGAAACGCAGCGCCTCCACCATATTTCACCAACAAGGCCGCCAGCACTGATGACCTTGCTAGTCTTTACTATTTAACTCTAGATTCGCTCATTCAAGATGCACTGCAATCTCAGCCATCATTACACTTTGGGTAATTTGTGTTGGATCATGGCCAGCGCAAAGGAGCTCCAGTCTGCATTAGCATAGCTACTCACCAGATCCCGCAGGATTGTCGGTTCGCCGGCGTTATCCACCTGTTGAAAAATTATATGCAAATTCAGCGCATTACAGTAATCCTGCCGCTCCACCACAAAAAACTGCTTCTTGAAGGGGAGTAGTAATGTGCCTTCAGCTTGTACATTAAAATCACGCGCGGCTAAATAACCTGTAAACCAATGATTGAGTAGCGTATCGCATTGCTTAGTGTGGAATAAGTTTCCCCAATCATCCCCGAGTATGGCTTGACCCGACAGGACTCGCTGGCAATGATGAAAATCGATAAAGCCTAGCTCACGTGCAATCACTTGTTGGCAATGCTTAAGCTGGAGATCTGAGTGTAAGATGCCCAACTTCGCCATTAAGGTCGCGACTCTTTGCTTGGCAGACGGCTCATCCTGCTGACAAGCTTTGAACAGCTTTTTAGCGCGAATTTTGTTTTCATTTAATACAATAGCGCTTGAGTCTTTCATATTGGCTAACTTCATTGTGCATTACCTCCATGACTGACTCGATTTGCTCGCGGCACCTGAATGAAAGGCCAAATACTGATGATCAATAAACTCAAGAGACAAGCTAAAATGTCCGCGATTGGAAAGGCCATCCACAACTCAGCCAAAGCGTTTGGCATGATATAAATGTTTAATGCACCTGTGATAAATGAAATATCTGCGAAGGATAGTTGAGGCAACAGGATCAGCAGGGGCAGTAACAAACCATAGATTTTTATCCCAGATAATAGCAAAGCAAGCTTAGGGCGATTTGTGCCTTGATACACAGCAATCGCAATACCTGTGATCCCCGCTAAAGGTAAAGCGATAAACGGCACACTCGAAATCTTAATACAAGCGTCAATGAGTGAGGGATCATCGGTGAAAATACCAAAAACCGAGGTAGGAAACTCCATAAATATAATTGTCACTAAACTCAGATAACAGCAGGTCAAGACGATTCCCCATTTAGCACACGCTAACACCCGAGAAGATGCCATCGCCCCATAGTTATACGCACTGATCGTTTGCGCTGCGCTGGTAAGTGCCATAAGCGGCAGGGCGATAAAGATATTAAAGCGTCCGATCAAACCATAAGCGCTAATCATGTACGCAACCTCATTCGCGGCTGGCGTATGGGGCACTATATTGGCTAAATGACTGACTAAAATATGATTTACCGATGAGATCACACTGGCAATCCCAAGATATGATAATAGTATTGGGCTACCCAAGCCAAGAATCGCTTTTATCTCAGTGAGATTGAGCTTTATCTGCTCCATTCTAAAACAAATAGGCTGGGTAGCTTGCTTATGAAGCACCTGTTTACTGGCAAAGCGGTTATTTGGGACAAAATAGACAACAGCGATAAATAGACTCACACATTGACCCGCCACCGTTGCCCACGCCGCACCACTCACGCCCATCTCCAAAACAGCAATAAAGAGTGTATCGAACAAGATGTTCATGACCGCCGACAACAAGATAACCAGCAGCATCAACACGACTTTGCCTTGTGCTCTGAGTAAATCGCCGCTAAGAGATAACAAAAAAGTGAATAGACTAAAACAGAGAATGGGTTGTAGATACTCTGTAGCAGCTAAGGCAAGTGTTGAGCTTACCCCAATAAACGCCAATAAATGATCAAGCTGGGCGAGTGACACGATAGTCACTATCAGGCCGCAAGCTAGGGCTAACGCAAAACCAGTGTTCGCGATTTGACTCGCCTTATCAAACTCGTTTGCCCCTAAAAATCGGCTTACTAAGGTCGCAGTACCATTTCCTATCATGCAGGCCAAAGCAAAAATCATCATTTGTAACGGGAAGGCAATCGTCACCCCAGCCAATGCATCGGCACCGATGTATTTCAAAATAAAATAAGAGTCGACTAAGTTGTAGCTGCCGCTCAGCATCATGGCCAATGCCATGGGTAACGCAAAGCGCAAATACAAAGTAGGGATAGCTAACGTACCTAAGGACTCAGTTGACTGAGATCCTGAGTGAGATTTCCTGTGGGAGGGTGTTTCGGTGGCTGCAAAGGGTACAATGTCAGAAGGTTCAACATTGATACCGGCGGGTTTGAAAGTGTTAGCGGTTGCATGTTTCACAAACAATTCTCCTAAGTTTATTGGCATTCCGCTAAGCCAAACTTATTTGATTGCTGTGGGTTCGATATGAAATCGATTCGCAACACTATTAATTTATCAGAGTGATATCATCTTTTGCGGACAGGCTTCTCTGCAACCTGCCGCGTATTATTCTCACTCATCCGTCTGATGTCAATTACCAGATTCTAGTCGGGAGGCAAGGGCGCATTGCAGTTCTGTATAGTCAACAAGACCAATATTTAAAAGTGCGCGTAAAACCAGATACAACATCAAGGATTTGCAATACACCATCCAAAGACGGCAAACTTGTGCGAACCATTTACTGTCCAAATTAAGCTACAAGTCGAAGATCCAACGTAGTGAACAACTTTGGCGGCCTTGAACTAAAACGCTTTGGCTTAACAATCACGCCAATAACGTCGTTAATCGCATCAGCACCAAGAACGATGGCAAATCCACACAATAAGGACGCCAAATCATGGATGAGTCACTAATCAATAGCACAATCCAGCTACGCAATGACATACAAAGCATCAACGAGTTTCTACTGAAAGGCTTAGCGCCTGAAGATGCTCAACTGCAATTAATGGCTAAATCTTGCGTGTTACTGGGCGAACAGGACGACACACTAGAACAACTTAAGGACACTGCATCATGCAAATAATCCCTTATGAGGGTTCAAGATAAGCCAGAACTGCGAAGAGTCACACTAGAAGAACCATTTAGACATCCTAATCCCTTCCAAACAAAGCTGCGCACAATGTATATTATGTTAAATGAAATTGATATTCTTTATATTCCCCCGTTTGTTCGTGTTCGTGGCCACTCAGAATGAGATTTCGTGGCAGACTGAGATTTACCTTTATGATGAACATGAATCTAGGCCGCAAGCTAACCTACTGATATTTTTTTGCTGTTTGACTAGCTAGGATTAGCAAATGGATATTCAGATAAAAATTACGGACGGTTTCTTATTCGATTAGATTGAAATTTTCATCTAAAGTCTGATATTGAAGATGTCATTGAGCTATTGGATTTTCGCGTCTCTACGTGAATGCTTTAAGATTTTGTGTAACAATATGCGAAAGAAATCATGTAAAACGCGCAGTAACAGCTTTAAAGCAGATTTACTTATGCAGAAAGCCTTCAAGTTCGAAGATATGATATGACTCTATCGAAGCGGATGTTAAAGCGACCTAAACTCTGGCTAAGTGATACATTTGTCTTACCGGCTATAAATGCACTGATTGATACATGGAATCTTTAGAAATGAACTGAAAAGAATGAGTTCATTGAACGGTTTAATAGTGTTATCTGAGTCTCCAAGAATGCCGATAAATGACGTTATCGGCATTAGCGTAAAACTGTATTTTTCTTGAATAATAGCTTATGCACATAGTAACAAACTGTATTCATCTGATTGAATCATGATGGACAACAAAAACTGTGTATGTCGAGGGTACACTGCCCTAACTTGTTGCGAATTGCGAAGCTAGTAAATCTCAGCGCATGGCCACTTTATACTCTTTAAACCCCAAAAATCTTGTTGTATTGAACCACACTCAATAAAACATTGATGAGCTATATCCTGGTACGCCTTCCCTCATTAGGTGCTAAAATTGGACTAAGTCTTAATTGCATAGTTCAAATAAAATCGAGTCATGACTACGTTACTACTATCTCCCTTATCCGCCCTCGCCCATCAATCTCTGTAAAGGTTTGTTCTAAGTATAACAATCCATTGCTTGAAGTTATCAATACCACCTAAATAACTGGAATTACTCAACTTAAGTTTTGAAAAATGAAGTTTAGTGGCTTGTGTGTCGCGTCGCTACGTGAATTCTTTAGAGTCTTGGCTGGCATAGTCCTCTATTATTCACGTAGCAACGCGTTCTTTTTGACTGGTATCAATATTGCCAATCTTCATAGGCCAATGGCAGACTGTTGAGTAAATTACGATGCTCTCGTCAATTTGGCATTTGCTTGTCTAAGATGGCGTTCAAGTAAATATCTTTGAAATTTCGGCTAAAGGACTTTGCAGTCCGTTTATACCGACTAACTGATAAATAAATACATCGCCTGCCTGTGACTCATTTGATAATTGTTCAGCACTTAAGGAATGCTTTGCGCTAGTGATGATGAGCCAGTCCATGTTTGGCCCACCGATGGCAATACTGGTTGCGTTGGTGACGGGTAATGTCAGTGTAAGATAGACTTGGCCGTTGGGACGATAACGCACCACTTGGCCGCCACCCCATCGGGCGTTCCAAATATATCCAGCGGCATCGACTTCAGAACCATCAGGGAAAATCATTTGCTCTGTTGTGACAAATGAACGCTTATTGCTAACTGATGCTGTGTTTGGATCAAAGTCATATTGAAATATTTCATGTGTTGGTGAGTCTGCATGGTACATAGTTAGCTCATCTAGACTCCAGCAGAGCCCATTTGAAATGCTGATGTTCTCGCACACTTTTAAGCATTGGCCTTGATGAGCTACGCAGTAAAGTGCAGCATCACTGCTTGGATAAGGGCCATTTTCGACCGGTGATGTCTGTTTTATGCTCAACGGCAAAACATCATGGCAGTAAAAAAATCCCTCTACACTAAAGCGAGTTCAACCGCTAAATACATAGGGGACGTTCAGTTAGTTCACAAGTCTCGACTGCAATATCACTATAAGCTATATAGTCTTTTGCGGTCTTTACGGTAACATTTAAAAGCCAAGATCCAGAACGAAACCAAAACGAATAACGCTACCTTATCGTACCTATGTAATAACTTCCCAACAATGGCATCTTCTAAAGGTTTCATTACTCCTTGGAACTCAATTTCAGCGATGTAGTATTTGCCAATCAATAATATTACAAAGTGAAAAACGACACCAAAAATCAGGGCTAACTGAGTGCGTTTTGATAATGACAGCACATATAGGAATTCATATACAAAGTTCATTTTTACCTTTAAAAACGACGTGTTAAGTAGTGAGCGACATAACCATTCAACTTAAAACTATTGCTCTGTAAACACAAGGCTCGACCTGAACTAAAAATACCGAGCGTTGCGAATTTTAGCGTCGCGCAGAGAGTGCGCTCCAATGCTTAGTTAGAATACAGACGCCTCAGACAGAGTTTTTCCTATCCGAAACGAGACAGCACCTTCGTCATCTGACCCTGCGTCTAACGCAAAAACTCGAACCACATTCTCAACTGGTACGCCCTCAACATAGAGATTTGGCCAGATACCCAAAGGCTCCTCAGTCCTCTCCTCCCATCTCAGATATTTCGCCATTCCAGAAACATCAATCTCAAGAACGACAGGCTCTTCCTCAACAGAAAACCATCGGTTCGCGACAAGCTCCACATCCTTCAATTCGTTCAGATGAACTCTGCCCCGCCGTTTATCTGCCTGGCATCGAGGGACACGCCCGCAACGCTCAGCCTCAACCCAATCTTCTTTAGGAACAACTCTATACAAATGATTCACATCAACGCTTCCTATCTGTTTTATAGATGCCCATTTAAAGGGCTTGGTTTAACAGCTTCGAGGCAAAACGTTTTAAGGCTAAAATCTACTTTTGGACAATTTCCGAGTTAGACTTTCGCTCGAATTAGTGAGTATCGCATTAAAATTTATATGGGTAACACCTAGTTAAGCGGATAAAAATGGTTGGCTATAATCGCGTAGCGACGGCCAACTGTTTTTTCCGTTTAAACGACTAGTTAAATGCATTGCTCGATTTGATAACTTAAACCAGCAATTAAACTATCAATTTGATTTTCTTTAAGAACATACTTAGGAATATATTTAAGCCCAACTGGCAAATCACTTTTTGGACTTATTAAAGCTCCTTTCCCACTTCCAAAATAAGAAAGTACGAAGCTTTTTAAAACACTTTGACCTTCAATTTGATAGGCGGTTCTAAATATTGATAGGTCACCAATCCACCCGTCGATCTCTATCCAGCAATGTCCATCCCATTTACCAGAAACAATATTTCCTGATTTGGTTGGCTCAGGTAAGTTCTTCTTACATTTGAAAATTGTTAAACCTGAAACTTTTAAATCTCCAGCCACTACTATTGCAGGAATAGAATAATGATCTTTAAGATAACCCGCCCACATTGCACTTATCATTGCACAAGCACCAAATGATGGAGGCACATTTGTCATTATATCTTTAGCTGAATCGCAAAGAAACTGTGGATTTTGTAAAGTAAAATTATTGAATAATTCTGCTTCATTAACTCCTTTGTACCTTGCAACTAACTGTTCTATAGATGGAGTTCTCATATGGTTTCCTTGACATTTGACACCAAATTAACGTGTGATCAACGTCGCCACTGGACTAAACCACTGCGCCGTAAACAATAAACTTAACCCGAAGCGTAGCTAATCACTGTTGAATTGTTATGACTACGCTAGCAAGTTTCCAAATTTCGTACTCACTTTTTAAAGTCTCTACTTCTTTCTTGATCTCTATGTCTAACTCATCTTTAGTTAGCAACCATTCATTGACATCATTCATGTTGAGGATCGATTCGAGCATTTGAAAGTCTTTGAATGGATTCAAAGCAACAATATTGTCTGTAAATACGCCGTTACCACATTTAGCATTTAAAATATCGATAAACATAAAGAGAGATTTTTGGAAGTCCCAATTATTAACGTATAACAATACGCCTGTGAATGCGTCGAGAAATGAAAGTTCATACTTTGTTTTAAAATCAACCTCAGAATTCCTTGAAATGAAACTTTTTAGTTTAAGCATCAACTTGTACTTATCACTTAGAAATCGTACATCAAAAATTAATTCATGCTTTTTTAAAAACTTATTTAGATCTTCTTCTTTTACGCTCGAATTAGTATGTTTAGATACTTCCTCGAATATAGCCATGCTTTTAGTCGCGATGCGGTCTAAAGCGTAAATTTTCCAATTTAGATTTTTAACCTCACCAAGCTTTGGATGAAACTCATAAAAATTTCTATTTCTTCGATAATAGATCGTCGAATAATGAAGAATTTTATCCTCACGTAAAGACAACTTCACCATATTTTTATTTTTAATATTCATATGCCAAACTCTAAATTTGGCTATGTCCTGCCTATTAAGAAAACCATTGTAAATGGCTTTTGACACATACTCTCCTATCAACTTAGTTGCCAAACTTTTACTTTCTAAAAAGTTGATTTTTTCACAAGAAATATCTTTAAATGGCTTTATTTCTCGTAAATCGCAATATTCATCATGAATGTCAGAACCATCATTTGCAATGAACCTAAAGTGAGGTTGCTTAAGGTTTTTCTCACTTAGTTGACCTTTCGCTCCAGATACTAGAACCGCACCTTTGATACCACATGAAGGACACATCAAATCGTTATGGATAAAATTCCGAAGATTTTTATCAACAAACCTAAGTTCAGGATCTTGTTCGATTTCATAGCCAAGTAGTTGGAGGTATTGTGAAGCATCTAGCTCACGGTCAAACTTTATACTAAAACTTGTAATCGCCATCATATTCTCCAAAGCAACCTAGTTGTCATAACGCCGCATTAAGGTATGAGCAACGTTCCCCTCAAACTAAACCATTGTACAGTAAACACAAAACCCAACCTTGAACTGAAAATGCCGAGCGTTGGGAATCACTCTTCAATGCTTTGTAATACATCATTGACTGTTACTTCGATAACCTCAGCTTTTGCTTGGAGAAACTCATATGCTGCTCTAGTTTTCTTTACAAATGCAATGTCTCTGGAAAAGACAAAATCGGCAAAGCTACCAATTGATGCATGACCTGCATCACTCATAGCTGCTGTAAACCTTTCCTCTTTTTTCATTTTCGAGTCTGGATGATAACCTACAATATTTAGTACATTGTATATAGATGTTATTTTTTCGAAGAGGTACATTTCTCGGTTATAAATTGGGTTCAAGCTAATGCCGTAGAATTGCTCAATAGTGAAATTTAGCCCGGCATAACCATCAACGTCTTTATGTGCTACCCATATTTTCTGAAGAACATTTGGTGGCTCAATATTATTTAATTGAACTGGGCCTATACCAGTCTTTTCCCTGTAATCGTTGACTCCAGAGTAATTACTTTCGTCAGTGGCATGTTTACGTAACGCTTGCGAAGATTGATTAAGAGCTTCATCGTACGATCTTTTTAACTCTGATGTATAAGCAGATACATGTTTGTTAATCTCAGGGGAAAGATTCTGAATTTCATCCACGTTAACCAAGGTCTGGAGATGGCTCAATAAATTGTCAAACGCGCCAATTTGCTCATTTTTTATATCATCAAAAGTATCTCCATTCCGACCACCATAAAATTTAAGTAAAGACTGAGATGTCGATTTTTCCAATTGCTCATAAACTGGTTCAATATTTTGGCAATAATTCCTGAACGCATCAACAGGCTTTGTGATACTTATCATTGCGTCACCAGTACACTCAAATCGAGTAGTTAGAGCGAACTTTAAATGCATAGCCTCTAGATAATGTAAAACATCCAAGAACAGCGAACCATTTTCTCCAGACCGTTTTATCTCTTTGAGATTTTCGTCAGAGTATAAAATCTGATACTTTTGCCGAAGATCTTCTTTAAAGCTTAATGTGGGATTTTTTACCAATAAATCCAATATATTATGGTCAAGATAAGCTGTTGGCTTTCCTTGATATGTAGGAATTGAATTTTCCATCTAGCTATCCTTTGATGTAAAACATTTTATTAGTGCGTATGCGCGCGTTTATCACGTTAGTCCAGAGAAAATGCGCGCAGTTAACTATCTGTATACAAAGAACTTATCAGCTTTTTAATAAATACACCATCTGGAAAAACGCGCATGCGCGTTTTTAAAACCTATTAACTAAAAGTAGATTCAAATAATTGATTGATTTTATATGGTTTTATTTATTATTAGTTGAGTTAACGCGTACAGATATTACCTTCAAATCACCCCAAAATATCTAAATTTAAATACGACTGTGTAGCCATACATTGTTGTGTCGTTTTACGGTAGGGTTAAAGATTAGGTAAAATAGATGAGTATTTATAGGGCAACTGGTGAAGAAATTTCCGATTGGAATAACGAGTTAAAACACGGAATGGGGCAAAAATTGGTTAACCAGAAGCTCATGAAAAATGATAGTGTTCGGCGTGTGAAAC
Source organism: Shewanella septentrionalis (assembly GCF_025370265.1). Classification (NCBI taxonomy): domain Bacteria; kingdom Pseudomonadati; phylum Pseudomonadota; class Gammaproteobacteria; order Alteromonadales; family Shewanellaceae; genus Shewanella; species Shewanella septentrionalis. Next base: position 116,490 of record NZ_JAMTCC010000013.1, read on the forward strand.
AGACTAGGCAAGTCTGATTCTCTCGCTCAATTTTGGAAATTTCTGAGTTCAATTGTCAGCGTTAATTAGAAAATTTTCTGATTAAAATGTCTATCAGTAATTTCCAATTCAGGCGCGCAGAAGGCGTCATTTGAAATTGCTAGTTATACAAATGGAGAACCTCAACCATCAATATGTAGCAGGCTATTTAATAATGTAGAAAGCAGCCAACCTATGAAGCCACCAACCAGCAAGCCAGGAACTTGATTTTTTAGCTTACTTTTTTCTTTTAGCTCTTCGCTTAAATAGTCTACTTTTTCGGACTGCTTAGTAATTTGCTCTGAGAGCATATTTATTAACGAAGAATCGATTCCTAACCCTAACTTCTCTATAAGTTGTCGTTCTGGAATCAGTGTCGGCTTTCCGCTTTTCATCACGTAAGGACTACCATCGGCAAATGCCAGAGAGTCACTCTTTAGAATCTCGAGCAAATAAATGTTCTGAAGTCTAGCTTCATGAACACTACAATTTATCTCAACACCTTCAAGAAGCTGCTTGCACTTATCAACCAATTCACTAGCTACATTTTGATAACCAGAGCCATAGCCCGAATATGCCCCTAATAATATATAGCCGCCATTGTCATTTGCTATGGCTGACACGTATTTAGCAAGATCTACAGGACTTACAGATGCGGGTAAAATCAACTGGTCTACATCATTAGAGGTCTGTATAAAACTTGAGGCCCAATCTTGGATTGAGGTGTCTATAGTTTTTTGCATTAAAAAATCCCAATATGAAGGCTTACTGATTTTTTGAACTTAATTCTTACTCACTGTTAGTATAACTGTGTACCTAAGTCAGCTAACGAACTTATAAAATCTTTCAAGAATGAATGCTCTGAGCTCTTGCTCGCGATCTGGAAAAGCTCCTCTGACAAGATAAAATTTGTTTGTATTTGATAGTTGGTCATAAATTGCTTTGTCTATATCAAGAACATTACCTATACGCCCGAACAAAGCAGACATCGCACAACTCATCGACGTTATTGAGAATGAATCATCCGACATAAGAAGTTTTTCTAATTCATCTAAGCCATCTGATTCATGTAGATAATTGCCTGCCAATGATAAATCTACTTTTTTCATAGCACATCCTTTTAAGAGTTACTTTTTATTTTTCAACGTCTAATGAGAGCTGAAGCTTTTTGATAAAAGCGCTTCCATTTTTGTCATAAGGTAAGGCAATTCCAATATCAGTATGAACATTTGGATCTGATATGTCGTCGAATATTTCCTGAATCAGTTCCATCATATTATTTATATCATTATGCTCAAACTTTAAGTTCAGAGGCTTTACCCCCATCAATGTGCTTAAGTCATTGTGAGCTAATAACTTTTGTCGCCATAGCTTTATACCAGTAGACTCGTAGAGACCTTTTAACCCGTCAAGCTTCTCTTCCAACTCAGGACAGTTACATTGTTTGATTATATGTGCGAGTGATAGATTCTTATTTTTCCCGTTTCTGCTGGGTCTAGTAAACAAGCAATGCTCAGACATAGCTTTTCTACATATGCTCTTTGTATTCTTCTAAATATCAATGGGTTGAATTCATTCAAAACGGCTACTGATTCTTGAAAAGTAAATAACTCACTATACACCGTCAAATCGATGCATAATCAGCAAAGTAGTTCTTTATCACTTCTAGCTCTTGCAGGTTTATCTTGGAACGAGCAAATTCCACACGATGTGGTAAAGGTAAACTATTAGCTTTGCAGCACTCATCAAAAGACGAATATATTGAAATTTCAGAATCATCCTTTCTTGCCAAAATTTACTCCTATAGCGAATCGCAACCATACTATAGCCAGTTTGTAGTATTACTAAAAATTGGTCAATTGTGGTGTGCTAGTGTTTAACTAGATTCACGCTGCTAACTCGTTTTGGGGCATAAACGTGTTAGTCCTTCTATTCAACACTTTATTTCGGGCAAACAATTCCACTTAGTCGTGTATTGCGGTGTGAGTAAATCTCGACGCATGGCCCATTTTTGCTCGATACCTTGGGCGGCAATGAATAAGGTATCTGTACCATAACGTTGATTGATGCCATCAAGAGTCTTCATTAACGCGGGCTTGGCTTTTGAGACATTGAATAAATCTAACTGGCCATGCTGGGTGCTGACCAAATCAATCAGACCTACACCGACTTTGTAATAACGTACGCCTGCACGGAAAAGTTGAGATGCTGCTTGTGTCATGCCTTGAGTAAGTTCAATGCTGCAATCGGTGGCACAAGCAAAGTGCACTAAGGTCTTAAAGCCTGTTGGGCGTTCATCGTAGGGAGAATTGCTGGCAAACAACAACATTGTTTTACAGCTTGAACCTTGCTTGCGCGCTTTCGCTGCGGCAATCGCCACATGTTTACTTAAGGCTTGCAGTAAATCTTCATACTCGGTAATACGCTCGCCCACACTACGAGTTGAGAATATTTGCTTCTTATCCGCCCTCGCCTCGTCCCATACTTTGCACGCTTGCCCATTGAGTTCACGCACAGTGCGTTCTATTTCAATACTAAATTGCTTACGTGCTAAACCTGCAGGGATTTTTGCTAAGTCATAGGCGGTCTTGACGTTCATCAATTCAAGTTTTTTGCTTATCCTGCGCCCAATGCCCCAGATATCATTCACATTCATTGATTGTAAAATTGAAATCCTGTCTTGTTCATTATCGATAACACACACCGTGATAACCAGGTAACTTCTTTGCCGCGTGATTGGCTGCTTTAGCCAGTGTGAGTGTTGAGCCTATGCCGACACAAACCGGCAAACGTGTTTCTTTCCAAACCGCTTTTCGAATCAACTGACCCTGGGTTTGTAAGCACTTAATGGCGGGGTAACAATTTTTAAAGGAGAGAAAGCTTTCATCAATCGAATAGACATGCTGCTCGGGTGCAAATCGGCCAATGATATTCATCATCTTTGAGGATAAATCGGCATAGAGCTCATAGTTACTTGAACAAACAATGACACCTAATTTCGTGCACAGGTCTTTGACCTGAAAGTATGGTGCAAACTTAGGAACCCCCAGTTCTTTCGCTTGCTTGTTTGCCGCTACGATGCAGCCACCATTGTTGCTCAACACAATCATTGGCTTACCACGCCAATCAGGTCTAAATACCTGCTCGGCACTGCAATAGAAACTGTTGGCGTCTACCAAGGCAAACATCAGATGTCAGCTAATAATGGACTTTGCCGATGGCAACGAACAGAACGAATAACAACACCTTCAATGGTAAAGTTATCGTAATCGTGAATAGGCTGAGGTTGATGCTGTTCATTCGAGGACAGCAGCATGCGATGCGTTTTATCGAGGATTTTACATACAAATTCACCGTTGAAATTGGCAACAATCACATCACCATGACGTGCGGTTTCCTGGCGGTCAACAATCAGTAAATCGCCATAAAAAATGCCCACGCCCTGCATTGAGTCACCTTTTGCGATACCAATAAAGGTCGCACTAGGATGCACAACTAACAGCTCATCAAGGCTGAGACCCAACTGACTATATTCAGCGGCAGGGCTTTCAAAGCCAGTAATACCGGCACTGGCATAGATGGGAATAATACGCATAGTCAACACCACTGTTTTTATATACAGTGATTATAGGCGTTGTTATATAACTGGCAAGAATTATTGTGATGTTTCGATGTAACACCATTGGTTCTTTTCTTTATCAAACCCCACGTCAAAATTCACCGCGGTGGTGTCACCCGTCTGGTCTCTCTTTGCAACGATATCTTTTAGTTCAGATAAATCATCAACACAGGTGAGTTCCGACAACTGCACCAGAAACATGATTAAGAAGCTAAAAGCGGTTAAAAGTAATGTTGTGACAAACACCCGCACTGGTCTGAAGAGCATGGTTCTGCTTTCCTTTGCAAATAAACAACCTGTTCAGCTACGTTGAAATGTAGTAACAGCGGGTCAAAAATGCAAAATCAATCAAGAATGTGAAGGTAGCAATGAACTAATGAGCGAACTTATCAAAAAGCGCATAAACAGCGTACCAATTATTGAGTAAGTTAAGTGCTCTGCATCTTCATTTGAAATACATATTACGAGTTTTTACTGAGAATTAGCTTGATTTGTTAATAAACTGTGACCAAGTCAACATAAGTGTAATTTCACTCTGCTAATATATCGTTGGGAAATTAATATCAAGGAGTCCTATTTTATGAAAAAGAAGTTTCTGCTAGGAACGGCAATATTGTTAGCATCACTTGGAAGTGCGAATGCTTCGTCTTCACAGGATACTGACATAAATGAAGAGTTAAGAAGAGTTGATGAAGTATTACAATCTAACAATACTTTCTCTTCAGAATTTATTATATCGGCAAGTACAAACGATGTTAGTAGTGCTTTGCATGCGTCACATGCATCTCATGCGTCACATGCATCTCATGCGTCACATGCATCTCATGCGTCTCATGCGTCTCATGCGTCATCAGCTGCATAGTTAGTATCAAGCGGGCTTTATAGCCCGCTTTTATTAAGGAGAATTTATGAATGGAATTAAAATAAGAGATATTTCAAATACTGAAGTTGTAGTTATTGATACAAACATGTACTCACTTGCTGAAGTTCAAGCATCAGCATACTTATATACAGAATTCGCTAGTTTTAATTTTAAGAGTGAAAAAGATTCGATTGCAGTTGAAATAGTAAGTTTTCCAAATTCAGACTTACGGGCAGATGATATATCACATTTATTTAAAAACCAACTGTTCATGGAGTCATTGAGAACAACTATTTCTAAAAAAACAGAAATTGAAAGAAATTTAATATTGGCTTATGCGTTTTCAAATACACCACTGGTGGGTTAGTATGACTTTGATGAAACGATTTGAGCCAGAATCATATTATAAAAATAGTATTTACTATAATTTACTGCCAATACGATTCACAGAACTAGTTGATGATCTGTTCGTTGTGTCTAATATGGCTGGTGAATATGTGTTAATCAATAGAGGCAACTTAATAAAACTTGTTAATAATTGCAACGCATTGCCATCAAGTATAATCAAAAAACTAGTTTCTAAACATATGATTTATGGTAACAATGATGAGTCAGCGATAAAGCTAACAGCTCTTAAATATAAAACAAAACTATCAAGGCTGAAAGAATTCACTGCACTACACATGGTTGTAACTACTCTTAGATGTGATTATACATGTAACTATTGTCAAGTATCCAGGCAGAACCTGGAGTCTGATGAAAAAAAATTCGACATGACAATCGAAACTGCCAACAAAGTGTTGGAGTATATTTTTAAAAGTCCATCAAAATCTATAAAAATTGAATTTCAAGGTGGAGAGTCACTTCTCAACTTTAGTGTCATAAAGCATATTGTGGAAAATGCTGATGAAATTTCAAGGGTAAATGGTCGATTTATCCAGTATGTTATTGCAACCAATTTATCTCCACTAAATGATGAAATTATAAAGTTTTGTAAAAAATATAGGATCTTTATCAGCACTTCACTAGATGGGCCTCAGGAGTTGCATGATAGAAATAGACCGAAACCTGAGAGAAATGGTTATGAACTGACAATAAATGGAATTAATAGGGTTAAATCAGAAATTGGAGTAGATCATATTTCTGCACTAATGACGACAACTGGGCGTTCTCTCGATTATTCAAAAGAAATAGTTGATGAATATATAAGGAATGATCTTCACGCAATTTTTCTTCGCCCTCTAAGCCCATTCGGTTTCGCTGTTACTAAAGGGCACATAAATAGATATGATACCGAAAAGTGGTTGAGTTTCTTCATAGAATCACTAACTTATATAATTGAAATTAATAAACAAGGTTATTATCTTATTGAACAATACAGCTCACTAGTGTTAACTAAAATGTTAACACCTAGAGATTTGGGTTATGTAGATCTACAATCACCTACTGGTGCGCTAATAAGTGGGATAATTTATAACTATGATGGAGACATATATGCATCGGATGAAGCAAGAATGCAAGCAGAAATGGGACACAAAGAATTTAGATTGGGGAATATAAACTACGATAGCTATGAGGATGTGATCAGCAATGATTTTATGTTGGACTCGATTGAAAAATCTATATCTATTAGCTGCCCCAAATGCTCGACCTGTGCATTTTTACCATATTGTGGCTCTGATCCTGTGTATCATCTAGCGACTCAAAATAATGTTGTTGGCAATAAACAGTTATCAGGTTTCTGCAAAAAGAACATGGGGATATTTAAACACCTTATAAAATTAATTGAGTTCGGGGATGAAGAAACAAAAAGAGTATTGAGAAGTTGGGTGAGGCATTAGAAATGGCAAAAATGATACGGTTAACAGATAACAATGTAAAGGTAATATCCCACAATACTTTAACAGAGACCAAGTTCTTTGTAGTAACTGAAAATATACAATCTCCCAATGCAATTCGTGAGAAAAATGCACTACTTGTCAGAAATGTTACCGATGAAAGCCCTCCTGATGGTTTTGGTGCATATTTATACATTGAAGGTTGTAACTTACCGACAGTCTATCACCAAAATTCATATCTAATATCAGGTGAATTTGAATATTTATCTAATGGGGATGTAATAAGGATTACAAATAAACCGAACTTAAAAGTTGTATTTAGAGTAAATATCTCAACTAACTATCTAACCGTAACAGAGCAATGCAATAGCTTTTGTATAATGTGCTCCCAGCCACCAAAGAAAGAGAATGACTCTCATTTAATTAGAGAGTACATTCGTTCCATTCCACTATTCAGTGCAAGTGCAAAAGAAATTGGAATATCTGGAGGTGAACCCACCTTACTAGGAGATGACTTTGTTGAGTTATTATCATACCTAAACTCATACCTCCCGCGAACATCAATACATGTTTTAACTAATGGGAAAGCATTCGATAATAGAGTATTCGTGGAAAAAATTTCACAGACTAAGCATTTTGATTTAATGTTTGGGATACCACTGTATAGCAGTGTACCATATATACACGATTTTATAGTTCAGGATAAAGGAGCATTTAATAGAACAATAAGTGGAATATTAAACCTTAAGCAATATGGTCATAAAATCGAGTTAAGGTTTGTTATTCAGCAGTCTAATTATGAAGATATAGAGCTATTTTCAGAATTTGTATCCAGAAACCTTCAATTTATCGATCAAGTTGCCTTTATGGGTTTGGAAGCTACGGGATTTGCAAAAAGTAACTTTGATTCATTATGGATTGAACCTGAATTTTATATGGATAAACTTTGCAATGCTGTACATCAACTTTCCAGATCAAAAGTAAAAGTTAAGATATTTAATCATCAATTATGTATGTTACCTAAATCACTATGGCCCTTTTCCGTGAAGAGTATTTCAGACTGGAAGAATTGTTACATTTATACATGCGAGTTATGTGTTGAAAAGTCAGCATGTGGAGGGTTCTTTTCAACATCTGATGGAAAAATACCTAAAGGAATAAAACCATTTACTAAAATTTAGAGTGAAATATTAAGTTGGAAGCTTCATCTTGAATGTAAATAAAATAGATTTTGTAAAACCTGTTCAATACATGGTTAAACTGCACGTTTTATGTGTGCAGTTCCTACTTTATGTGGTGCACAATAAAAGAGCGCCCACACAATGCTTTAGTTGAATTTACCTCGTAAATCCCTTTTATTTCAAAGTTATAATCCCATCGACCAACTTTCATTTCATATTTTTTTGTTTCAATTTCTGAAGGTAATCTACTGATAATACCTTCCTTTACAAGATGAATGCAAAAGCCTTCATTCGCTTCCTTAGCTTCAACTATTCTTTCCACTTTAGCTATGTCAGCGAGCATATCGGTTCGTTCCTCCAAACTTGAACCTTTGAAATACTTCAACTCAACTACTATAGTTTGACTAGCATATGAAAGATGCAAATCAACTCGACTTTTACGATTCTTGGTGATGCTTCCTCGACGAGCATATGACTGATAGTCACTTTTCAGTCTATGTTCAAAACGAATAATTGCATCTGGGAATTGTTTGTATAACTCTCCAAATAGTACAGACTGAAAATCGATCTCATTTTCAACTGGATAATTGTTATAGATTCTATCCAGTGATTTTTCTAATGCATGTAGTATTCCGCTTTTCATGATAAAGTACCTTAAAAATATTAATCCCTAAGGATATGATTGTTATGGAAAAGCTGTTTTATAGCTAGAGTTGAAACTGATAACAAATTATTAAGTTTTTGTCTAGGGAAACGAGTTTTATCTTATTTGTCACTTCTGTATTAATCCAATCATGATTCTGTCGTTTGCAAAGCACCTAGCTCATAGTCAGATCTTTACTGCCAGAACCGAAAATAGCAAATAGAGTAACAGCTAGTATTTGTACTCCACTGTATCACCAGAAATCTTAACGAGTTCTTCTTTAACCAGTTGGTTGAAATAATTTTGTATCGCTACATCGTTTCCCTTAACCCCCATATGAGCCGCAATATGGTTACGAAGACTTACGACCTTTTTAGGTCGCTTTTCTTTAGGCTTCGACGTTAATGAGCTAATCAATTTACTTTTTGTACTTGGTGCGGTTGCAACTTTGACCTGTTTGCAAATTCTGCCATTTGTTTTGATATGTGAAATTAGCGGTGAAAAACCTTGATCATTACTGATGATTTCAAATGATACGTTTGAAGAAGCTTCGCTATCAAACTTACCGAGGTAATATGATAGATGGAAGTCTAGGTTATTGGACTGAGTTGCCTTAAGTTGAACTAAAACAAGCTCGATAGGAGAATCGTATTTAGTGTCGCCAAGGTCAATTTTTGGCTGTTTCGCACCAAGGAATAGAACCACTTTGCTGTAAATAGCGAGGTCTACTTTACTAAGACATCCAATGTTCTCATAGTCTATAAATGCCCACTTCAATGTGTGTTCTCCTTAGTATTCGTAAAATTAACGCTGTGCTTGTTTAAGCCAATAGCGCTAATTCCTTCCCTCATAAGCAAAATCGGATTGATATGTAAAACTAGCATCCGGTTGTTGTTCAGTATCCGATGTTTTGTGCGGTTCTGCTAGATACCGACATTTCAACAGCTTCTTACTTCACTTTATTATTAATAAATTCTATGGAGTTGAAAAATTGATCTGACATAAGTGTAATACCATCAGGTACATTCTGTAGATCAGAACGATACGAAACCTCAAGCTGGATCACGACGCTTTTGTTGCCAGGATGCCTACAGATATAGCCCATAGTGCTGAAATATTGAAATGGTTGGCTGCTCTTACTTTTGCTTGCGTGATCTTCTGCAATGGTGTCGTACTTAATACAGGCGCTTCCGTTTAAGGTTGCTCGGTTGTTTTTCACACCTAGGTCGACGAATCTCGTTTTATCATCGTTTCTCTCACGCTCTGTAATCACATAATCAAAGAATGAGCCATCTTCTTCATGCCCGTCGACACCAAA